>JAGXLC010000004.1 GCA_018334875.1 Bacteroidales bacterium
TCTAGGAACCTTCACAACAAGGACATGAGTAGCATGCGGGTTCCATGGTTATACAAGCAAAGTTTGTGATTTTTGTAAATAAATCAATTTGAATTTCAATTTTTTAATAAACTGTTACACTAATGAAATCCGAACTGGCCAATAAAAACCACAACGACTTTTATAAGACCCTGAGAAAAAAGGTTGATCACTGGCTTCAGCATAGAAAAGGGGGTGGAAGATACACCAAATATATATTGCTGGCACCCGATTTTTTTCACCTACTGTGCAGGCTTTCGGTTGATCCGGAGGTTCCTGCCGTGGAAAAAGCCAAGCTGGGAGCAGCAATAGCTTATTTTATAACCCCGATGGATTTTATCCCGGAAATGCTTACAGGCCCTATAGGTTACATGGATGATGTGGCTCTTTCTGCTTATGTTCTAAACAGCATCATCAATAATGTCGATCCTGAGCTGGTAAAAAAGCATTGGGCAGGTGATGAGAATATCCTGAAACTCACACGTCAGATACTGGCCAGAGCCGATCAGTTGATCGGAAAAGGAGTCTGGGAAAAGGTGAAAAGAAGCATCAAATAAAGCGGATTTTTGACTGATGTTTATTATTTTTGTAACAAATGTAAAACAATAGAATTAAGCATTATTATAAATATTTTTAAGAAAAAGATATAAACATGAAACAGATATTGTTTACAACCCTAATGATGTTCATCGCCGCCTCCATGGCAGGCCAGGAAGAGATATCTCTGTTTAACGGGGAAAATCTTGATGGATGGGAAATACACGGTCAGGAAAAGTGGTATGTTGAAGACGGCTTGCTGGTATGTGAAAGCGGCCCGGAAGAGGAATACGGATACCTCTCCACAGAAGAAAAATATAAGGATTTTATCCTTGAGTTGGATTTCAAACAGGTATCCGATGGAAATAGCGGTGTTTTTTTCCGTTCTTCACTTGACGGAATTAAAATTTCGGGCTGGCAGGTAGAAGTGGCCCCTCCTGGACATGATACAGGCGGAATTTATGAATCTTATGGAAGGGGATGGTTGAAGAAGATACCCGAGTCTAAAGAGGACATTTTGAATATGGGAGAATGGAATCATATGAAGATCCGGGTTAAAGGCGACAAGGTCACCACCTGGTTGAACGGCAAAAGGATGATGTCGCTGTCCGATGAAAAAATAGGAAAAGCCAATGGCAAAATTGCTTTACAGATTCACAGTGGCGGAGGAATAAAAGTATTGTGGAAAAATATAAATTTAAAACTTCTTTAACATTTCTGAATAGCCAACACTATTGGATTAAGGGTTTCAGCAACTGAAACCCTTTTTTTCATGCCGTACATTTCCAGGGCAACTCAATTAACAGACTGTTATTTCAGACCAAAGAACCGGGCGACATCATTCAGGAAATGGTTGCCGGCATTTGCATCTCCATTATTCTTTCCGTTGGCTGCATTTAAAAGCTTTTCGGGTATCTGGGCTTTTTCTGCTTCAAAAAAGCCTATGGAGCGGTACTTGCTATAACGCTGATCCTTCATTTTCTCTTCATCCATGAATGCGAAGCGGAAGACATCGTCATAAAGCATTTCCTCCAGCTTATTGAGTGTAGGTTTTACGTTGGTTTCAAAATCCTTGGCTTCCTCCACAATCTTGTCTATAATACCCATTTCGAACAAATCAAATGCAGTAAGCCGGAGAGAACTGGCTGCTTCTTCCGCTCTGGAGGAATCTTTGAAAATGATGGAGGCACATCCTTCCGGAGAAATCACTGAAAGAATGGCATTTTCCATCATGTAGATTTTATTGGATACAGACAATGCCAATGCACCTCCTGATCCGCCTTCGCCGGTGATTACCGTAAAGGTGGGAACATTCAGGTCGGAAAGTTCAAAGAGATTTCTGGCTATAGCTTCTGCCATTCCCCTTTCTTCAGCTTTCAAACCACAATAGGCCCCTGGGGTATCCACAAAGAAAATGACCGGGCGTCTGAATTTTTCTGCCTGCCGTGCCAGTCGGAGAGCTTTTCTGTAGCCTTCGGGATGGGGCATACCGAAGTTGGCATGCATGTTTCCTTTCAGATCTTTGCCTCTCCTTGTACCAATAGCCGTTACAGGAATATCTTTAAGATAACCGATACCGCCTATGATGGCATTGTCATCTCCTATAAGCCGGTCGCCATGTAAGGGGATGAAATCTTTGATCATATTTTCAATAAAATCCTGGGGTTTGGGTCTTTCCAGTTGCCTTGCCAGCTTAACGCGTTCCCAGGGTGTATGCTGCTTTTTCTCTTCCTGATAATGGCTGTCCTGTTCCGGATAAATATCGGCCAATTTTTTTTCCAGGCTGTTTATTTCATCGTTTAGATCAATGCCTTGATTTTTGGATAGCTGTTCAAGGCTTTTAATTGTTTTTTTGATTTTATTGGTGTAATCCATTGTTTTTTAAATTTACTGTTTAACAGATCGAACAGGAAGACAATCAATACTGATGTACTTTCAGTATTTTCTGAAGGGTATCTTTCAGCTTTTGCCTTTCACATATTATATCGACAAATCCTTTGTCCTGCAGGAATTCGGAGGTTTGAAAACCTTCGGGGAGTTTCTGTTTGATGGTCTGTTCAATCACTCTTGGACCTGCAAATCCGATTAATGCGTATGGCTCGGCTATGATAATATCACCAAGCATGGCGAAGGAAGCAGTTACTCCACCGGTGGTCGGATTGGTAAGCAGACTGATATAGAGATTGCCGGCATTGCTGAACCGTTTGATGGCTGCTGCAGTTTTGTTCATCTGCATCAGTGAAACCGCACCTTCCTGCATTCTGGCACCTCCCGAACGGGATACAATAATCACGGGCAGCCGTTGTGCTTTTCCTTTTTCAAAAAGCCGGGCTACCCTTTCTCCCAATACAGATCCCATAGAACCAAGAATAAAGTCGGTATTCATGATACCGAACAATACAGGGATACCGTGAAGCCTTGCTTTTCCCGTTGTGATACCCTCGTTGATATTTTTTTCATACAGTTTATCCAACTTATCCTTATAACCGGGAAAATTCAGAACATCCAAAGTTTTGTATTCCTCAAACAAACGTTGCACCGTATCTTCCTCAAACAGGATGTTCATCCATTGCTTATTGGAAATCCTCATATGATGACCACACTCAGGACATACTCCCTGATTCCTGTCGATTTTTTTCTTATAGACCATCTTCTTACAGTTCGGACATTGTGTAAAAAGATTATCGGGGATATATGTCTGATATTTGTCTTTGCGTGTTTTCAAAAAGTTTTGAATTATTTCCTGAATTTTTGCGCTCATAGTTCAATTAAATACTGTTGTTTTTACTACATAAGTTCCTTTTCAATGAAATTAATGGAATAATTTCCGTTGAGAAAGGACTCGGAAGAAAGAATTTTAATCAGAAAATCCTTGTTGGTCTGGATACCGCTGACGTAGAATTCTTCAAGAGCACGGATCATCCGTGCAATTGCCTCTTTTCTTGTATTGTCAAAGGCAATGACTTTGGCAACCATGGAATCGTAATGTGGAGAGATTTTGGCTCCCGGATATATACCGGAATCTATTCGTATACCCGGTCCGGAAGGAAAGACAATGTTGTGGATTGTTCCGGGAGAGGGCATGAAATTTTTGTTTGGATCTTCAGCGTTGATACGGCATTCGATTGCATGGTTGTTCCACCGGATTTGGTTTTGTTTCCATCTGAGTTTTTCTCCTGAAGCTACCTGTATTTGCTCTTTGATCAGATCAGTGGAAGTGGTAATTTCGGTGATGGGATGTTCTACCTGTATCCGGGTGTTCATTTCCATGAAATAGAACTTTCCGTTTTCATAAAGAAATTCAACGGTACCGGCATTGGTATACCCGATCTGTTTAAGGGCCTGGGTTACTTTGGAACCGATGTTCTTCCTTTTGTCTTCATCCATTACCGGGGAAGGAGTTTCTTCTATCACTTTCTGTTTGCGTCGCTGACTGGAGCAGTCTCTTTCACCCAGATGAATACAATTTCCATGTTCATCGGCAATAACTTGTATTTCGATATGTTTGGGGTTTTCGAAATATTTTTCCACGTAAAGATTGGGGTCATTGAAAGCCAGATCAGCTTCATAGGAGGCTTCCTGAAAAGAGGATACGAAAGAATGCTCATCTTCAATCAGACGGATGCCTCTGCCTCCTCCTCCGGCAACGGCTTTAATCAATAATGGAAAGCCGATGTGCTTAACCTTTTCGAGGGCATATTCTGCCTCTGTGAAACCTTCATCGGGTCCTGGAATAACCGGAACTCCATGTTTGGCCATAAGCTGTTTGGCCAGGGATTTGTTTCCCAGTTTGGAAATGGCATCAGAGGAAGGACCGATGAATTTGATACCAATTTCTTCACACATGTGAGCAAATTCACTGTTCTCTGAAAGAAAGCCGAAGCCTGGATGAATGGCATCCGCTCCTTTCTGAACGGCAGCTGAAAGTATATTGCTTATGTTTAAATAGCTCTGTCCGGCTTTGGGGGGTCCGATACAAACGGCCTCATCAGCCATCATTACATGCAGTGAATCGGCATCTGCTTCGGAATATACGGCAACGGTATCAACACCCAATTCCTTACTGGCTCTGATTACCCTGACTGCGATTTCTCCCCTGTTGGCTATTAATATTTTGTTGAACATATTTTTTTATTCTAATCCAATCATAAATAAACCGGCTCAATCCAGTTTAATTTTATATAACTCTGATCCGTATTCTACTGTTTGCCCGTCTTTCGCAATTTCTTCCACTACTTCACCCGCCACTTCGCTTTCAATTTTATTCATCACTTTCATTGCTTCAATAATGCAGAGCGTATCCCCTTCTTTCACCTTATCTCCTTTTTTGACATAGGCCGGTTTTCCGGGAGCCGGTGAGCTGTAATAAGTACCAATAATGGGTGAAGTAACGGTAAACAGATTTTCGTCTTCTTGTTCACCGGCTTGTTCCTCTTTTTCCTCAACGGGTTGCTCGGCAGAAGCAGTATCGCTGGGCTGTGTCGCTCCTTCTGCTTCCTTTGACAGAGATTTAACCTGTTCAGCATTCATGCCCTGCGGATTAGAGTGTGTAGCCGATCCGTTTTTGTTTCTGGAAAGTTCTATTTCCTCATCGCCGGTTTTGTATCTTAAACTGTCGATGGAACTGGATTCAAATTGTTCAATGATTTTTAAAATGTCTTCCAATTTAATATTTTGCATAATCCTCCTCCTCAGTGTTAAATTTTATCAAGGATTTTATTGGTTATTAAATAAATCAATATTTTCCTGCCTCAAATTTTATAAAATTTTGTCTTTTATAATACCGGAAAACCATACAAATCTAAACCCGAAAGAAATGTATAGACCTTCCTCTTTGAATTAATAAATAATTCTCCATCAATGAAATGCATCGGCTCGTCCGGAGAATTTCGGGTTACAATTTATATAATAAAAAGTGAAAATTCAAATATATCGCAACTATATAATTTTAAACAATTTTGATTTGAATGCTTATAATCTCTATTTTCAGAGCTTTTACTCTTGTTTTTTTATGTGTTACAAGGTAGATTTATAACTAAAACGTGGTTATTTACTCTATATTTTAACCTTTTTTTTACCTGCATCCTCTTATTTATTCGTATTTTTATAAAAAGCATTATTTTTGATCTTCAGTAAAAATAGATAAAGCCATGAAAGTATTGTATTATGATTGTTTTTCAGGCATAAGCGGAGATATGAATCTGGCGGCAATGATTGATCTGGGAGTGGATGAACAATATCTGAAAAACGAACTGTCCAGGCTGGGATTGACTGAATACAACCTTACAATCAGCAGGGATTCCCGTCATTCCATTGCGGGCACCCGCGTGGATGTTCTGGAAAATTCAGGTAAACAGGCAAATCATTCCCATGAAAAGGATACCGGACATTCACATGGAGAAATACATGATCATCACCACCACCATCATCATTCACATGAGGAAGGTCATTCGCATGATCACAGCCATGGAGATACCGAAGATAAAGACCATAATCACAGTCATAGCCATACGCACGAACACCGTAACCTGGAAAATATTTATGCCATTGTGGATGGAAGCGGGCTGAATCAGAATGTTAAGGATATGAGCAAGAAAATGTTCCGGTTGATCGCTGAGGCGGAAGCCAAGGTTCATGGCACCACGGTTGATAAAATTCATTTTCATGAAGTGGGGGCTGTAGATTCTATTGTCGATATTGTCGGCGCAGCGATTTGTTTAGATTATATGAAGGTGGACAAGGTTAGAAGTTCAACGGTAGAACTGGGTGGCGGCTTTGTGAAATGCGCACACGGGACGATGCCGATACCCGCTCCTGCTACCTCCGAAATTCTCAAGAATATCCCGGTCAAAACCGGAGCGGTGAATAAGGAGACTACCACACCAACCGGAGCTGCCATACTTGCCGCCAATGTAGATGAGTTTACCGATGAAAACACTATGGAGGTTGAAAAAATCGGGTATGGCATCGGTCACCGGAAATTGGAGATTCCAAATATTCTTCGGGTTTATCTGGGTGAAGAAACCGGAAACAAGATGAAAGGTTACCATGTCAAAACGGCTGTAGAGATCAGTTGCAATATAGATGACATGAATCCGGAACATTATGATTATGTTATGGATCAGCTTTTTTCAGCCGGTGCTGATGAGGTGTATCTTACCTCAGTGATGATGAAGAAATCAAGGCTTGGTTCTAAGCTTAGTGTCCTCTGTCATATTGATTATGAAAAGCATATTAACCAGGTGCTTTTCACACATACCAGCACGTTGGGATTGAGAAGGACTTCCATGCAGAAGGCTGAACTGGAAAGAAGTTTTGAGAAAATGTCCACCCGGTATGGAGAGATCAATATTAAAATTGGCTATCTTAATGGAAAACCCATTAAATATAAACCCGAATACGAAGATTGCCGAACGATCGCAAAGGATCAGGGACTTTCCGTTCAGGAAGTTTTCCATGCTATAATGAACGATATTCGGAAAAATTTGTAATTATGGTATGGTAATACATGATAAAAAATACCAGGAACTTCAGCATAAACTAAAACAAACAGGGAGTCTTGTGGTGGCTTTTTCCGGAGGGGTGGACAGTACGTTTTTGCTGGCCGCAGGAAAAGAAGCCCTCGGAAATAATATTCTGGCCATAACAGTTTCTACTCCTTATGTTGCCGGCTGGGAAGAGGAGGAATCCAGAGAAATAGCGAAGAATCTGGGAGTAGAGCAAATTATTCTGGAATATCCTTTGTTTGAAAATATAAAAAACAACCCACCCCAACGTTGCTACCTTTGTAAAAAGCAAATTTTTAGTGCCATATTGGAAGAGGCCGAACGGAGAGGGTATAGTTATGTTGCGGATGGGACTAATGTAGACGATTTTCAGGATATCCGACCGGGAATCAGGGCTTTGAGAGAGCTTAATGTTAGGAGTCCTTTGGCTGAGGCCAATTTAGGAAAAAATGATATCCGGCGTTTTTCAAAAGATATGGGTCTGCCGACATGGGATAAACCTGCTTATGCCTGTTTGCTTTCCCGTTTACCTTTCAATACACCCATCAGGCAGGAAGTGCTCGACCGAATTGAGGAAGCCGAACAATTGATAAGAAATGCAGGTTTCCCCGCCGCACGGGTAAGAACTCATGAGCATATTGCCAGAATTGAAATTCCTCCTGATGAGATTCAAAAATTTGTACAGATATCCTCCGAAAAGGAGTTACCCCGGAAAATTAAAAGTTTGGGCTACAATTATGTTACGCTCGATCTGGAAGGATATAAAATGGGCAGCTTTAATGAACCAGAAAATTAATCACTATGGATGCACAATCACTGGAAAACATTTTACAACAAATTCAACAGGGAGATCTTTCTGTAGCTGATGCCATGAATCGACTTAAGTATTTTTCCTATGATGATATTGGCCATACTAAAATTGATGATCATCGGGAGTATCGTACTGGTTATCCTGAGATAATATATTGTTCGGGTAAAACGCCGGTTCAGGTAAAAGAGATTTTTGAAGCCATGCGGGAAAAAGATGTAAATATTTTAGCCACCAGGGCAGGGAAGGAGACTTATGAAGAGGTTTCCCGAACCATACCTGAAGCGGAATATCATGAAATGGCACGAATTATTACATTAAAGAAGAAACCGATTCATTTTGTTAAAACTTCAGTTTCCCTTGTTTCAGCCGGAACTTCCGATATGCCTGTAGCTGAGGAAGCAGCTATAAGTGCTGAATTTTTCGGTAATCCGGTAAAACGTTTTTATGATGTAGGTGTTGCCGGAATTCACCGCTTACAGAAGAATATTGAAGAGATTAACAAGGGAAAGGTAATTGTGGTGATTGCCGGGATGGAAGGTGCCCTTCCCAGTGTGGTAGGAGGTTTAGCAGATAAGCCTGTTATCGGTGTCCCCACGAGCATTGGATATGGAGCAAATTTTCAGGGACTTTCCGCCCTTTTGGGTATGTTGACCAGTTGCGCAAGCGGGGTAAGTGTTGTCAATATTGATAACGGATTTGGCGCAGGTTATATAGCTAGTATTATCAATAAATTGTAACTGAATCAGGATTGGGTAATTTATGAAGAAAGAAATCCCTCTTTTTGTATACATACTTTGGCTGCTTATTGCTATTCAAACATTACAGGGTTTAGCAGGAGGTTTGCTTATGCTGTTTGATCCAACCGGAAAATCCCTCCGCATGCCCTTACTCTTTTTGATGGGCTCGCCCTTTCCGGATTATTTTGTACCGGGATTGTTTCTTTTGGTTTTTCTTGGTATATTACCTTTATTGGCTCTCATAGGATTGATGACCAATAGCTGGAAATGGCCCAATATAATCAATATTTACAAGGACCGGCATTGGGGCTGGACCTTCTCCCTCTACGTAGGTTTGATTCTGGTTTTATGGATGGATTTACAAATAAGTTTTATCGGTTATTGGCATAAAGTTCAGACTTTACATGCCATAAACGGAGTGGTGATATTGATCTTTACCCTCCTGCCTCCTGTTATGGAATATTACCGGGTAAAAGAAGATAAAGAATAAGCGTTCTGGCAGTGCACACCACTTTTACATGTCAGGCGTCTTTTATAAATATTCAATTCGTTTGGTGATTTGCTTGACTCCTTCGTGTTCCTATGATGCTTTATATTGACTGATAGTCCGATATAGTAGATTGTATAAAAAGCCTGGAAAATTTTTGAATTAGATTTGAAATATTTATTTTTGACCGATCGTTCAGTCAAAAATAATTCCGTTTATGAGTTATCTTTAATGATAATTTTTTGACCGATCGGTTAGCCACGAAAATAGTAGCTTTATGTCACCACGAACTGAAAAACAATTTGAAGCCATAAGGGAAGAGAAGCGAAGTAAAATACTTGATGCGGCACTTGAGCTTTTCGGAAGAGAAGGTTACCATAATGGATCTATAAGCAAAGTGGCTAAGAAAGCAGGTATTTCTAAAGGTTTGGTTTACAATTATTTTAACAGCAAAGAGGATATTGTCCGGGCAATCCTTAATTCAGGGATAGAGGAGATGCTTAATATTTTTGATACCAATCATGATGGTGTCCTGGAAAAATCAGAGATTGAATATTTTTTGAATGAGATGTTTAATCATCTCAAAAACAATCAGAAGTTCTGGAAGCTATATTTTAGTATTTCCCTTCAGCCGGAAATTTATCCATTGATTAAGGAAAAAATTGATGAATTATCCCAACCTATCATGGAAATGGTTGTTCATTACTTTGAAGCAACAGGGTTTGAAGACCCTCAGGCGGAAACTATGATTTTTGCAGCATTATTGGATGGGGTCAGCTTCCATTACATAATGGACCCCGATAATTATCCACTGGAACAGGTCAGACAAACCTTGATTGAACGGTATGTAAAACATTCAAATTAAATACAATATGAAAAGATTGAGATTTTTGGGGTGTTTCCTTGTAGGATTGTTGTTGTTGCCTGTTTACGCAACCGCTCAGAATATGAGCGCAAAAGAAATTGTGAAAGAAGCAGAGGATCAATGGCAGGGAGAAAAGACAAGCATCAGCCGGATGACCATGAAGATCATCCGGCCTGACTGGGAAAGGACCATTAAAATGAAGAGCTGGATTAAAGGAAGGGATTATGCGCTTACCTTGATTGCTGAACCGGCAAGCGAAGCAGGGCAGACATTTCTGAAAAGAGGCAATGAGATGTGGCATTGGATGCCATCAATCGGAAGATTGATAAAGCTTCCTCCTTCTATGATGTCTCAGGGCTGGATGGGATCCGATTATACGAACGATGACATCCTCAAGGAATCATCCATTGTGGTGGATTATCATCACAGTTTATTGGGCGAGGAAAAAGTGAACGGTACTTTATGTTATAAAATCGATATGAAACCCAGGGAAGATGCCGCTATTGTTTGGGAAAAGGTAATTAAGTGGATTTCCAAAGAACATTTTAATCCGCTGAAGTCGGAATATTATGATGAAGACGGAGAATTGGTTCGGACGGAAATTTTGTCGGAAGTCAAAGAGATGGATGATCGAATGATTCCTATCCATATTGAGGTGATTCCTGAGGAGGAGAAAGAAAAAAAGACCGTGCTGGAATTGAATGATATCAAATTTAACCGCGAAATCCCCGACAGCTTCTTTTCCCAGCAAAATATGAAACGTGTTAGACCCTGAAAAATACGACAATAAGAATGAGGGAATATATTAAATTGGCATGGAGAAATATCTGGCGTAACAAAAGGAGAACTTTAATCACAGCAGCCTCCATCTTCTTTGCAATATTTTTTGCATTGATAATGAGATCCCTCCAATTAGGGAGTTACAGCAATATGATCGATAATGCGGTGAAGTTGTATTCAGGTCATATCCAGATACATGCTTCGGGATATTGGGAGAATAAGTCTATAAACAATACGCTTGTTGAGAATGAGGATCTGATGAAGACACTCCGGGACAATGAGCACATTAAACAGATAGTTCCCCGACTTGAGTCTTTTGCGCTTGGGTCATCGGGTCCACAAACAAAGGGCGTTTTGGTTATGGGTGTTGATCCGCCCAAACAAAACAGCATGTCTAAACTTTCAGAAAAACTGGTGGAAGGAGAATACTTTCAACCAGGCGAACAGGCTACAATCATAGGGGAAACGTTGTCCGAGTATCTTCAGTTGGGAATTAACGATACATTGGTGCTCCTGGGACAGGGATACCATGGTGCTACAGCAGCGGGGAAATATCCGGTCAAGGGCATTGTTAAGATACCCAAACCCGATCTGGACAACAAATTGGTTTATTTGCCTCTTCAAACAGGGCAGCAGATGTATATGGCCTCCAGTCGTTTGACTACACTGGCCATCAATCTTCATGACCACAGAGATATTGATGAGACAGTCACGCAACTGAGAGAATCTTTATCTGATAATCAATATGAAGTCAAATCGTGGAGAGAGATCATGCCTGAGCTGGTGCAGCAGATTCAGTCTGATAATGCCAGCGGATGGATCTTACTGGCCATATTGTATCTGATTATTGCTTTTGGTGTATTTGGAACGGTGATGATGATGATTACCGAACGCAAAAGGGAGTTTGGAGTTATGATAGCTGTAGGAATGCATAAATCGAAATTAGCCCTTATCGTCACATTTGAGATGATCTTCATTGG
This sequence comes from Bacteroidales bacterium, assembly GCA_018334875.1. Classification (NCBI taxonomy): domain Bacteria; kingdom Pseudomonadati; phylum Bacteroidota; class Bacteroidia; order Bacteroidales; species Bacteroidales bacterium. Next base: position 11,722 of record JAGXLC010000004.1, read on the forward strand.
TCTGCTGGGGTTGGCAGCCGGTATTATCGGAAGCATGCCTGTTATTCTTTATTTTCATTACAATCCTATCAGGCTGGGAGGCGAGGTAGCAGAATCCATAGAGACCTTCGGTATTGAACCCATTATGCCCATGGCATGGCAAGCCGATTTTTATCTCAATCAAACCCTTATTGTGGCTGTTATTGTATTCGTTTCTGTTCTATATCCGATATATAGTATTACAAGGATAAAAGCAGTGAGGGCAATGCGCGGATAAACCATTAATCAATTAAAAACTACATTATGATCTTTTCAATAGCATGGAAAAATGTCTGGAGAAACCGGATGAGGAGCTTGATCGTCATGATTGCGGTAACCATAGGAATGATCGGTGGTATTTTTTCCTCTGCAGTATTTAAGGGAATGTCGGATCAGCGGGTGAGAGAAGCCATCAAATATGAAACCAGCCATATACAGATTCACCACCCCCAATTTATGGAAAATCAGGAACTGCAATATACCCTTAATTCATCGGGGGAGATGGCTGACCGGATAGAGCATATGGCAGAGGTGCAGGCGGTGAGCAGGAGAATGGAGATCCCGGTGATGATTAAATCCACTGTTACAGGTACCGGTGTTCGTCTTATGGGGATTGATCCTGAGAAAGAGCGAGAGGTTACTGCCATTTATGATGCCATTTATGACAGCACCGATTTGGTTAAGCAGTATGGTTTCAAAGATCCCGAAAGGATCAGCCGGTTCCTGGAAGATAGCTGTGGCAGCTACTTTGGAAAGCAGACCCGGTCTCATCAAATTGTAATCGGTGAGGAGCTGGCTGAGCAATTGAAAGTGGATGTCAAATCAAAAGTGGTAGTTAATCTTCAGAACACCGAAGGCAATTTAACAGGTGGTGTTTTCCGTGTAGCCGGGATTTACCGTATTACCAATTCTGCCTTTGAAAACTCAGTGGCTTTTGTAAAAAAAGATGCGCTCGCTGAGCTTACAGGATTGAGTCAGGGCGCCGCTCATGAACTGGCCATTCGGTTAAATGATGACAATGAGCTTATACCCTTAATGAATAAGCTTAAAGCACAATACCCCGAACTGAGCGTTATGTCGTGGAAGGATATCCAGCCTGAACTGGGTATGATTACCGAATGGCTGGATGTTATGCTTTATTTTGTGATGGTAATCATTCTGCTGGCTCTCGGTTTTGGCATTGTCAATACCATGCTGATGGTGGTAATGGAGCGGGTAAAAGAACTGGGAATGCTTATGGCCATTGGGATGAACCGGATACGGGTTTTCACTATGATCATGCTGGAGACCATCTTTTTGTCTCTTACCGGTGGAGTGATTGGAATGGTACTTGCTGCCCTTCTGGTTGACTATTTTGGTAAAACAGGGATCAACCTGAAAGCTTTTGCACAGGGATTTGAAGCCATGGGTTATAACCCGATGCTTTATCCGGAGATTGGCACAGCCTTTTATTTTTCCATAACGGGATTGATCATTCTCACAGCTATTGTAGCCTCTGTGTATCCTGCAATTAAAGCTCTTAAGATGAATCCTGCGGAGGCGTTGAGAATTGAATTATAAACAAAAAATTGATATAGAAACCAGTAAAACGGGAAGCAATGAAAATATTAACGCTCAATAATGTCCACAAAATCTATGAGGAAACAGAAGTTAAGGTGCATGCAGTAAACGGGATAGATCTGGAATTTGAAAAAGGAGAATTTTCTGCTATTGTAGGCCCCTCCGGAAGTGGAAAAACTACTTTGCTGAATATGATCGGTGGTCTTGATCAACCTACGGAAGGAGAGATTATTATAAACAGCACGAATATTGGGGATCTGAAACCCTCCAACTTAATTGATTTCCGGATGTATAACATCGGTTTTGTCTTTCAGGCCTATAATCTGATACCTGTATTAACGGCAAAAGAGAATGTGGAGTTCATTATGCATTTGCAGGGTTGGCCCAGGAAGGAGAGGGAAGACAGGGCAAAGGAATTGCTTGAGGCTGTTGGTTTGGGCGAGCGCATGGATTCGCGCCCATCCAAAATGTCCGGCGGGCAGCAGCAGCGTGTTGCCGTAGCCCGTGCACTGGCTTCTAAACCCAAATTTGTACTGGCCGATGAACCGACTGCCAACCTTGATTCCAGATCCACAGAAAACCTGTTGGACATTATGGAAAAATTGAACCGGGAGGAACAGATGACTTTTATTTTTTCAACTCATGATTCCCGGGTGGTGAAAAAAGCCCATAGGGTAATCAATATTGAAGATGGAAAAGTAAACAGCGATGAAATTCAGAAAAAAGAATGATTTATGGGGTTTATAAACATTGTATTTTCGAAGCGGAATATTTTGCTGGTTGGTTTTCTTTTGGTTTTGAAATTTCCCCTGGCTCAGGATACCAGTGGAAGTAATGATTTATCGGTTAACGCTTATCTTAAATATATGAACACCATTATGGACCGGGAGGGGCTCACCTGGATCAATGAGAGCATGTTTCACAACCGTTTCAATTTTCAATGGGATCCTTCCCAGAACTTTAGAGCCGGAATGGGTTTGCGGAATCGTTTTATATATGGCGACCTGGTTGAATCATTCCCATCCTATGACAAGCTGATCAGCAGAGATTACGGATATCTTCACAAATTAACCGGAAATATAATCCGGGAAGATTCCTATATTTTAAATACATCGGTTGACCGATTATGGATCAACTTCACACAGGGAAATTTTGATGCGAAAGTCGGCCGTCAGCGTATCAACTGGGGGCAGACATACGTGTGGAATCCGAATGATATATTCAATGCCTATTCTTTTTTTGATTTCGATTATGAAGAAAAACCCGGCAGCGATGCCATTCGTCTGATGTATTATCCATCATTTACTTCAACCGCTGAGCTGGCAGTTAAGGTTAATCGGGACGAAGAAGTAACGGCTGCCGGATATTACCGGATGAATAAATGGGGTTACGACTGGCAGTTTCTGGGTGGCATTTTAAATGACGATGAATATGTAGCCGGTATGGGATGGTCAGGGCATATCAAAGATGCTGGGTTAAACGGAGAGATGACTTACATCCATCCTGATACAGATATTGCAGATACCAGCGGCATACTCCTGGCATCCCTGTCAGCCAGCTATATGTTCAGCAATTCACTCTTCCTGCAATTTGAAGGATATTATAATGGAAATGCCGAACACATCGATATGAATAGTTTTGCCAACTACTACTACAGACCGTTAACTGTTAAAACCCTTTCGTTCAGCAGGTTTTCATGGTTCGGACAGGCTTCTTATCCCATCCATCCCTTATTGGATGGTAATTTGTCGCTTATGTATTTTCCCGATATCGACGGGTTTTTTGTCAATCCTTCCCTTAGATACTCATTAACCAATAATGTTCAGCTTTCAGCATTTGCCCAGCTTTTTGAAGGGAAGTTTACCGGTACGAAGAAAGAAAGAATAAATTTTATATTTTTCCGGTTTAAATGGAGTTTTTAATTTATGATGAACTGGAATACTCTATTATCAGCCAAACGCTTTGGGTTGGAGGACCGCAGGGTCAGCACAACCGCTGACGCCCGGTCACAATTTCAGAGAGATTTTGACCGGATTATTTTTTCTTCACCTTTTCGGCGGTTGCAGAATAAAACCCAGGTTTTTCCACTTCCGGGAAGCATCTTCGTTCACAACAGACTGACTCACAGCCTGGAGGTTGCCAGTGTTGGCAGGTCTATTGCGAACCGGGTGGCCATGGAACTTCAGAAAAGGTCGGATATTTCAGATAAAGATATTTTGAATGAACTGCATTCTATAGTAGGAGCAGCCTGTCTTTGTCACGATATGGGAAATCCTCCCTTTGGTCATGCCGGTGAGGATGCCATTTCAAAATATTTTCAGGAAGGAAGAGGGCAGGTTTTAAAGCGTGAGATGCGTCCCGAACAATGGAACGATATGGTTAATTTTGAGGGGAACGCCAACGCCCTTCGTTTATTGACCCACCAATTCAGAGGGAGAAGAGAAGGAGGTTTTGCACTGACCTATACTACGCTTGCTTCCCTGATCAAGTATCCTTACGGGTCGGAAACGAATTCCAGCAAATACGGATATTTTCAGTCTGAAAAGCAAACCTTTCAAAAAATAGCTGATGAACTTGATTTAGAAAAAATTTCAGATCTCCCGGGTAAATATGCCCGGCACCCTTTGGTTTATATTGTTGAGGCGGCTGATGACATCTGCTACGAAATTATGGATATTGAAGACGCCCACAAACTCAATATTCTGGATAAAGAGAAAACATTTGATTTATTATTGGGCTTTTTTGATGAACAAGAGGATAAAACTTTTCTGAAAAGAAAGGATCAGGTATTCCGGGAGGTAACCGATCTGAATGAGCAGGTGGCTTATCTGAGGGCTTCTGTCATCAATAAATTGGTCAATGAAACGGCCGATATATTCCTGTCTTTTCACGACCGCATTCTTCAGGGAGATTTTCATGCTTCTTTGGTTGACCGTTTAGAAGGTAGATCCCGGGAAGCGTTTGATATTTGTAAGAATCTAGCATTTAATGAAATATATAACCACAGGTCGGTGGTTAAGGTTGAGCTCACCGGATTTAATGTCTTGGGAACCCTTATGGAAGAATTTACTTATGCCGTAATGAATCAGGAGTATAATTATTCGCAAAAGCTGCTTTCTTTAATTCCGAATCAGTTTATAACAGGGGATGAGTCTACGGTATACGAAAAAGTCAGGTCGGTCATTGATTTTGTATCGGGGATGACCGACCTGTATGCTGTTGACCTGTATAAGGATATCAAAGGCATCAGTATTTAGGTTTACTCTTTCAGATAATTCGCTGAAGATTGATCCCAGTTGTTCAGTACTTCTTTGGCCTCCAGGTAGCCCTCATCATTTTCGTTTACAATTTGGAAATATTCATTCATATCCCACATATCTCTTGCTATAAGTCCTTTTAACTGAAGTTTGATTTCCTCCCCGGATTTTTCGAGTTCCTTTTCATTCAGTGCAATTCCTTCTTCCGTTGCCATCTCCGCCAGATCATCCATCATCTTTTCGGTGACTTCAAATTGTTCCTTATAATGGTCAAATGACGGATAGTCATTTTCCAGGGTTTCCCTGTTTTGATCGATATAGTTCAGGATATAGGAATTGATTATACCGCTTCGTATAAGTTGGTCCAAATAATTGGAATAAGCAGTGGTATCAAGCGGAATGAAGATATCCGGCATGATCCCCCCACCTCCATATACAACTCTTTCGTTGGTTTTGGTACGATATTTCAGGGAATCGGGGAAATCGATGCTATCTGCTGAGCTCATCTCCCCTTTATTAAATCTTTTTATGATATCTGTTTTATAATCCTCCCGTCCGTTATTATAGGGTTTTTGAATGACTCGCCCTGTTGGTGTATGATAACGGGCTACTGTGAGCCGGATCATTGAACCGTCTGGCAGTGAAACGGGTCTCTGTACCAAGCCTTTGCCGAATGATCTCCTGCCAATGATAAGTCCCCGGTCCCAGTCCTGAACTGCTCCGGCAACAATTTCGCTTGCCGAGGCCGAACCTTCATCAATCAGAATTACGAGCTTTTCATCTTTAGAAATTCCTTCTTTCGTAGCATAATTTTCTTCTCTTTTCACCTTTAAGCCCTCGGTGTAAACTATGAGTTTATTGTCATCCAGAAACTCATCCGCCAGCTCAATGGCCTGTTCTAAATATCCTCCGCCATTATCTCTGAGATCAAGGATGAATGAATTGGCACCTTCTTTTTTTAATTTTTTTACTGCAGATGTAAACTCGTCATTGGTAGTCTGGGCAAAACGGTTAAGTTTAATGTAACCGGTGTTATCATCCGCCATGTATGCTGCATCCATACTATGAATGGGGATTTCATCGCGGGTTATGGTAAAGTGCAGCAATTTTTCCATGCCGGGTCTTTTAACGGTTACATCCACCTTGGTCCCTTTTTCACCCAGCAGCCTGTCACGCACACCGGAAGTAGAAATTTCGATTCCGGCCACCGTCTCACCGTTTATTTTGATAATTCGATCACCAGCCTGAATCCCAACTTTCTCCGAGGGTCCACCTGAAATGGGGGATATAACATATATGGTATCTTTATAAATGTTAAATTGAATACCAATCCCTTCAAAGTTCCCCTGAAGCGGTTCATTCATGGCTTGCACCTCTTCTTTGGTTAAGTAGGTGGTATGGGGGTCCAGATCGGAAATCATTTCTTTGACGGCCTTTTCAACCAAATGTGAACGGTCCACCGAATCAATATAATAAGAAGAGATAAAATGCAGGGCTTTACCGAATTTATACATATCATCGTTAAAAATCTGCCCGCTCCCTGATTTGGGTATCAAAAACACAATGAGCAGGGGGAGGAGTATGATGTTTCTTCTTAATGTTAACATAGTTACTGACTTAAGGATTAATTCTTTCTGATTAAAAAGTTGAAAGGAATATCGATGATTTCACTAAAATCCTCACCGTCTTCCAGTATCTGATCGTCCGGATCGTCATAGTACCAAAAAATGTTTAAATTCAGCCGCTTTTCATAAAACTTTTTGAAGTTTGAGATAATTTGGAAGATGTACTTGGAGGAGGAAGAGTTCATATATTCAAAATCAAACACTATAATAAACGTTTCATTCAGCAATTTGTTTTGCTCATAATCTTCCAGTGTCCCTTTTATATAATTATGGACCCATGAAAGAACAGGTTCGTAGAATTCATACGCGTCTTCAGGTCTGGAAACACCAGCCATCTTGAATTTGTGTCTTTTCGGATCAAAGTCAACTTCCGGGGTAAAAGAAGTGGATGCTATGTATAATTTTTCTGCCATAACCTTTAGGTATTATAAATTTAAAGGAACATACACCCTGATCGTGTAATAGGCTAAATGCTCCGTAATATCGACAATTCTATAGTAAATATTATTCTTTGAGATTTTGGTCATTTTTAGGATGCCTAAACCTGCTCCCTTCTTATTTTCATAAATTCCATTGGCCATAGTGTTTTTGTAAAGCTCCTGCAATTCATCGTAAGACAATTGATTGATGTAATCAAGTTTCTTTTTTAGTGTTTCCGCATCTTTTTTAAGAATGGGATTTCCGGATTCGAGCCTAAAGAAGTCTTCCTCTTTTTTTAGCAGGAAATAAGGTTTTTTATGGGATTTACTGACTATGTGGTCGTCCAGTTCATTAACGTATTTATAGTTATTTTCGATGATTTCGACCATTAAGGTAACAATTTTCCTGTGGGTAGATTTTTTCAGTTTCAGTTGCCTGCTAATTTGCTCCAGTTTTTCTATAAACTTTCCTGTTATTTGATAGTCCAAATAACCCTGATGGTTTATTATTTCAGGATTTTGCTCCATGAATTGTTATATAAATCTGGCAAATATAATAAAAACCAATATTTATTCCCATTCTATTGTTGAAGGGGGTTTGGAACTGATGTCGTACACTACCCGATTGATGCCTTTTACCCGGTTGATTATTTTGCTGGATATTTCTGCCAGAAATTCATAGGGTAGATGAGCCCAGTCGGCTGTCATTCCATCTGTTGAAGTAACTGCTCTTAATGCAACCACATTTTCATATGTTCTTTCATCGCCCATTACCCCAACTGATTGTATTGGGAGTAATATTGTGGCAGCCTGCCACACTTTATCATACAAATTGTGTTCCAGTAATCCGTTGATAAATATATCATCGGCTTCCTGCAGCAACTGAACTTTTTCGGGTGTGATATCACTAATGATCCGTATTCCCAGGCCGGGACCGGGGAAGGGATGCCTGTGCACCAGTTCATCTTTGACATTCAGTGTTTCACCTACTCTTCTTACTTCGTCCTTGAACAATAGCCTGAGGGGTTCAACTACTCTGAGATTCATTTTATCCGGAAGCCCTCCGACATTGTGATGCGATTTGATGGTTACAGAGGGTCCGTTTACCGATACGGATTCTATCACATCAGGATAGATGGTTCCTTGGGCAAGCCATTGGATATTTTTTATCTTTTTTGCCTCATTATCGAATACCTCTATAAAATTCCTGCCAATGATTTTCCGTTTTTCTTCCGGATCGATTACTCCTTGCAGGTCGTTATAAAATTTTTCTTTTGCATCAACTCCTTTTACGTTCAATCCCATATCCTTATAGGAATCAAGCACCTTTTTAAACTCATTTTTCCGAAGCAATCCGTTATCTACAAAGATACAAATGAGATTTGTTCCTATGGCTTTATGAAGAAGGGTAGCCGTAACAGAGGAATCTACGCCCCCCGAGAGACCCAGTAGTACTTTGTCGTTTCCCAATTGTTCTTTAAGCTGCCTGATGGTTGTTTCGGCAAAAACTTCCGGGGTCCAGTCCTGCTTGCAACCACAAATATCCACTACAAAATTTTTCAGGATCTTTTTTCCTTCCAGAGTGTGATACACTTCAGGATGGAATTGTATACCATAAGTAGGTTCCTTTTCATTCTTATAGGCTCCTACCCCGACATCTTTCGTACTGGCGGTAATTTTATAATGCTCGGGTAATTTAGCGATGGTATCCCCGTGAGACATCCATACCTGGGTATTTTGCTTTACTTCTTTCAGTAGCTCAAATTGGGGATCAATATAGCTTAGATTGGCCCTTCCGTATTCTCTTGTTTCAGAACCCAGCACTTTTCCCCCGTAGTGGTGGGCTATATACTGAGCGCCATAACAGATGCCCAGTATGGGTGCTTTTCCCTTGATTTTGTCGAGATTGACCTGAGGTGCATTTTTGTCCCGCACGGAAAAGGGACTTCCTGATAATATTATCCCTTTGACAGATTCATCCGGCTCGGGGATTTTATTGAATGGATAAATGTCACAATATACATTCAGTTCTCTTACCCGTCTTGCAATAAGTTGTGTATACTGAGACCCAAAATCCAATATAATGATACGTTCCTGCATCTGCCTCCTTTTTAGGAAGTATTTCAAATTGGTAGCAAAAATAGGGATTTCTTTATGAAATCCCTATTTTTAAATCTGAATTTTGATTTGCATTTGCATAGGTGTTTGGAGACTACCCGCTACTATGGGATCTTTTTATCCGGTAAGGTTTAATTTCATATACCATTCCGTCCTCTGCGGGAATGGTTTCCCGGAAAATTTCTTTTGCTTCGTTAATCAGGTGATCAATATTTTTATACCGTGCTGAAAAATGTCCGACAATAAGTTTCTTTGCCTGAGATTTTCTGGCTATTTCGGCAGCTTGTCCGGCGGTTGAATGCAGGGTTTTATCTGCCTCCTCCTTATGTTCTTCCTGAAAGGTGGCTTCATGATACAAAAGGTCCACATTGTTTATAACGGGTAATATCTCTTCGTTATAGGCGGTATCTGAACAGAAAGCGTAACTTCTCTGACGATAGGGTGGTTCGGTGATTTCTGTATGGGGTATTATCCTGCCGTCAGGTTTGGTGTAATCTCCGCCGTTTTTGATTTGGCGGATATTTTTAACAGAAATGTTATATTTTTCCACATAACTTTTTTTGATATTCGGCAGCCGTGGTTTTTCGGCAAAAAGAAATCCGGAGGCGGGGATTTTATGTTTTAAGGGAAAAGAATATACTTTTACGCGTTTGTCTTCAAAGATTAACTCTTTTTCATCCGGGTTGACCGGATGAAAATGAATGGTATAATTCAATGAGCCTTCAAAGTTTTTTCTGATGAAATCGATGCCTTTTTTTAAAGGCTTATGGGCATATATATGGAGATCTTTTTTACGGTCGAGCAGGTTAAAGGAGGAAATCAGACCGAACAGGCCATAGAAGTGATCGCCGTGAAGATGGCTTATGAAGATATGGTTGATTTTTCCGAATTTGATCTTATTGCGTCTGAGCTGTATTTGCGTCCCCTCTCCACAATCAATTAAAAATAACCGCTCATATACATTAAGTACATGAGCGGTTAAGTTTCTTCCAGAAGTTGGTAAAGCAGAGCTACTTCCCAATATTGTCAGTTCAAATTTCAAGTCAATGCTTATTTGTCTTCGCTTTCACCTGATTTTCTGCTTTTTTCTTCTGATTTTATGATTTCTTCTGCTTCTCCTACACTATGAGCAATGTTCAGAACCGTATCGAGCTGTGAAATGGTTATCAATCGGTCAACGGCATCATTTAAACCCGTCAGCACAAAAGTTCCGCCGGCATTTTTGCATAACCTGTTGGCAACCAAAATAGCACTTAACCCATTGGAATCACAATATTTCACTTTGCTTAGGTCAATGATAATGTTTTTTTCTCCCTTTCCTGATATGAGCACCAATTCTGATTTCAGGCTGGGAGCCACATTCGTATCAAGCTTTTCCGCTAAAACTTGAATGGATGTATAATTATCATATTTTTCTATATTAAATTCCATGGGATAAGCAATTTTTATCAGGTTTATTGCTTTTCTTCTTCATTGCCGCTTTCCTTGTCCCCTTCATCTTCTTTGCTCTCCTCTTTTTCTTCCGTGCTTTCGTTTTCTCCTTGTTTTGCTTCTACATCACTGTTTTCCTCTTCGGTTGCAGTTTGATTCTGAACATCAGTCTGCTCTTCCTGCCCGGCTGATTGCTCTTCTGAGCCGGTTTCTTCCTGCTGCCCTTCTTCTTCAGTTTTAGCTTGTGTCTCCTTTTGTTCAGAGTCGCTTACACCGGAATCCTGCTCTTGTGTTTCCTTTTCCTCTTTTTCTCCAGTTTCCTCTGTGGTGTCACTTTCTTCTTTTTGAGCTTTGGCCTTTTCCTCCCATTCTTCAGCTTTTTTCCTGGCTTCTGCTTTGCTATGAGTCTGCATCTCATCCTTCAGTGAAGCCAAATCTGATATATCTCCCAGGGTGGTCTTTTCTACATTTTTATTGACCTTTTTCATGTTCTTCCTGGTGGTCTTGGTTTGTGCCTTTTCCTTATCCCGCTTTTCGTCTTCATAAACCCTGCGGTGAGAAAGCACGATTTTCTTGCCTTCTTTGTTGAACTCAATTACTTTGAAAGAAAGCTTTTCATCTACTTTAGCAGTATTTCCGTCTTCTTTAACCAGATGTTTCGGGGCTACAAATCCTTCAACTCCATAAGGCAGAGCTACCATAGCTCCCTTGTCGAATACATCGATAACCGTTCCTTCATGAATGGACCCTTCGGTAAAGACTTGTTCAAAAGCATCCCATGGATTCTCCTCAAGCTGTTTATGTCCGAGGCTTAATCTGCGGTTGTCTTTATCAATTTCCAGTACTTTTACTTCGATTTCATCCCCTATGGATACAAATTCCGCAGGATGATTTATCTTCTTGGTCCAGGAAAGGTCTGATATATGAATTAACCCGTCAACTCCTTCTTCAAGTTCAACAAATACTCCGAAGTTGGTGAAGTTTCTAACAGTTGCTTTATGCTTACTGTCAACAGGATATTTTTCTTCAATGTTTTCCCAGGGATCGGGTTTCAATTGCTTGATACCCAGTGACATTTTTCGTTCTTCCCGGTCGAGTGTAAGAATTTGTGCTTCCACTTCATCGCCAACCTGGAGAAATTCCTGGGCACTACGCAGATGTTGTGACCAGGACATTTCGGAAACGTGGATCAGGCCTTCAACACCCGGCTGTATTTCGACAAAGGCTCCGTAATCAGCCAATACTACAACTTTCCCTTTTACCACATCGCCTACTTTGAGGTTGGGGTCCAGTGAATCCCATGGGTGTGGGGTAAGCTGCTTCAATCCAAGTGCAATGCGTTTCTTTTCATCGTCAAAGTCAAGAATTACTACATTTAGCTTCTGATCCAGTTCGACGATCTCTTCGGGATGATTCACACGTCCCCAGGAAAGGTCGGTGATGTGAATCAAGCCATCAATTCCGCCTAAGTCGATGAATACACCGTATGAAGTTATATTTTTGACGGTACCTTCCAGTACCTGTCCTTTTTCAAGTTTGGAAATGATTTCTTTCTTCTGCTGTTCAAGCTCTTCTTCAACAATAGCCTTGTGGGATACTACAACATTGCGGAATTCATGATTGATTTTTACAACCTTAAAATCCATTGTTTTTCCTACAAAAGCGTCATAGTCTCTAATAGGTTTCACATCAATCTGTGAACCGGGAAGGAAGGTTTCGATCCCGAAAACATCAACAATCATTCCGCCTTTGGTACGGCACTTGATATATCCCTGTATGATTTCATCGTTTTCGTATGCCTTATTGACATTCTCCCAAGCTTTTAACGTTCTGGCTTTTTTGTGGGAAAGTATGAGTTGTCCGTCTTTGTCTTCCTGGCTTTCAATATAAACCTCTATCGTATCTCCGGGTTTTATATCGGGTCTGTGTCTTAGTTCATTCCGGCTGACAACACCTTCTGATTTATAGCCAATGTTGACCACAACTTCTTTTTTGGTCACGGAAACAACCGTACCTTCTACCACTTCTTTTTCCTTTATGGTGGAAAGGGTTTTATCGTATAGTTCCTCATATTTTTTCTTTTCCTGAGGACCGTATTCCGATTGTTCCTTTTCGAAGTTTTCCCAGTCAAATTCTTCTTCCGTGGTTTCTGCGGGTTTATCTCCACTTCCTGCTGTTTCGATGGTGTGGTAATGGGGATTGTCCTGTTCTTCCTGCACCTCAATTTCTTTGTTTTCCAGTGCCTCGTTCTCAGCACTCTTCTGTGATTCCTGATTGTACTCTTCTTCTCTTAGATTTTTTCCTTCTTGGTCTGTCATGTAGTTTTTTCCTTAATAATTAATAAATTAGACAATATTTATTGGAATAAATTGAATTGCAAAGCTATAATTTTTATTTTATTTAAAAAATCAGTTGTTAACAAAATTTTATGAAACAATTGATAAAAATTTTCGAATAAATCAAACAGGGGTTGAACGGATAATGTTCACAATATATTATTATATTTAAGCCCTAATTTGGACAAGCCAAAACGGAAACACATTAAATTCCTTGAAAGCGTCCTGTTTGGTTTTGGCTTGTCCAAATTAGCAAGCAAAATTTATGAGGCATAATTATATAAAGGTCATGATCTTTTTCAATTATTTTTATCTTTGAAAATAGCCTCATAAATTTTGCCACAGTACCTTACCGGGTAAGTTTTGCCAAAAAAGCAAGAATTTGACCGGTAAGGTAGTAAGCCCTAATTTGATGTCAATGGCTGTTAGCTTACATAATATTATTCTAATCCACAAACAGAAATCTGCGATTGCATATCTGGGGAAATGCCTGGAGGATAAGGGGGTTGAAGTAGCCTTTGTTTCAAGGGCAGATATTAATAAAGGTAATGTCAGAGATTTATATGAGACAGGCCCCGACCTGCTTTTATTGGAGGAAACCGAGGCCGGAGAAATTGATTTTTCACATTACAACAAGCTTTCCGGATATTTTCCCAATGTCCCAATCATATCAGTTATAACCAAAGAGAAAGAGCAATATATTGAAGATTTGATTCGTGCGGGTGCTTGTGATTTTATTTATAAAGATACCCGATCTTCCGAAGTGCTGGCCCGTTTGTGTGCCAGCCTGGCTCACAAAGAGGAAAGCATTCATCTGGCGGCAGATGACCATAGCAAAAACTCATCCGATCCATATTACCAGTGGTTCTCAAAAACCTTCCAATCTCAAAAAGTATTGATGGATTCCACTTCATTAAAGCAGTATGAAGAAGAAATTAAAAAACTCTACACTGCCGTTGAGCAAAGTTCAAGCATGGTAATTATTGCTGACCCGGATGGCAGGATTTCTTTTGCCAATCAGCAATTTCAAGGTGAAACGGGTTATACCACAGAAGACTTAAATGAAACCCATGTCAATCTGTTCAATTATATTCATTCAGGCCACCAGAACATAGATGATATCTGGAGAAAATTGAGTTCCGGGGAGGATTGGGAAGGAGAAGTGCTTAATAAGAAAAAGAATGGTGAAATATACTGGGAAAGGGCTTCTGTTTCACCGGTTTTCGACCAGGCCGGGAAAATCATCCATTATATTGCCATTAAAGAAAACATAACAGAAGAGAAGGAGCTCAATGAAAAAATTCTGGAACGGAATAAATATGATCAGTTGCGGAGTGAATTCTGGAAATTTGCCTTCTTGTCAGAGAGCGAAAATGTTTTGCTTGAGTATCTGCTGAATCGATTGGGGGAGACATTAAATCTTGACCGGGTCAGTTTTTTTAAGTACCAACAGGGATCTTATCAATGTACAGAGCAATGGACCCGGGACGAGTCCGACAAACCCGGCAATATTGTTAAATTGCCTGATTGGTTAATTCCTAAAATTATTGAGCGGGATTATTATGAAATTCCTGAAAATGAACTAAAGATGCTTCAATCAGACAGTCCCCAATATTTTGGATCTGTTAGAAGCTTGCTTGTCATATCATACGGGGATATTAAAAATCCATCCGGATGCTTTTTGCTGGAAGATTTTAAGGCAAGGAAACATTGGAACTCGCAGGAAATCAAGATTGCAGGGGATTTGTCCAATATAGTGAAGTTGAAGACCGAAACCCTTGAATCAACCGAGATACTTCGGAGATCAGAAGAAAAATTCAGGATCATTACGGAAAATTCAAGGGAATTCGTAGGGGTTCACGACAATGAAGGGAGCTTTGAATATGTGTCTCCCTCAAGCAAAGAAATGCTTGGTTATGGTCAGGAAGAGCTTCTGGGAAAAAAACCGTATGATTTTATTCATCCGGAAGATATGCAACCTGTTAAAGATCATTTTTTCAGGCAGGTTACGGATGCCAATCTTGATAATAAAATTGAATATAGAGTAAAACGCAAGGACGGTCATTATATATGGTTTGAAACAATTATCCAGCCCATAAGGAATAAAGAAGGTGAGGTAGTTGAAATCCAAACCTCTTCCCGGGATATTACCGAAAGAAAACAGGTAGAACAACAGATTCGTGAAAAAGAAGAAAAATACCGGAATATTTTTGAAAGCATGTTCGATGTCTATCTTGAAGTAAATGTGGAGGATGGTGAAATACTCGAAATAAGTCCTTCTGTTGAGAGAATTTCCGGTTACTCCAGGCACGAATTGATAGGCAGGTCCATTTTTCCAATCTATGCCCATTCTGAAGAATGGCAGGAACTTATTGATACCCTTTCCAAAAAAGAAAGGGTCAGTGATTTTGAAGTAAATTTATTGAATAAGGACGGTGAAAAAGTTACATGTTCCTATTCGGTTCGGATGATAAAGGATATGAATGGTAACCCGAAAAAGATGGTTGGAACATTGAGGGACATTTCAGAACGAAAACGCGCTGAAAGACAGTTGGAAGAAGCTAAGGTAAAAGCAGAGTCGGCATCGAAAGCCAAAAGTGAATTTCTGGCCAATATGTCTCATGAAATTCGTACTCCGATGAATGCCATTCTGGGCTTTAGTGAAGTATTGATGAATAAGCTGGAGGATGAGGAAAACAGGAGCCATCTTGAGGCCATTCTGTCCAGCGGCAGGACACTCTTATCATTGATTAATGACATTCTTGATCTTTCTAAGATTGAGGCTGGCAAAATGCAAATTAATTATGAACCGGTTGAGTTACCAATATTGGTAGAAGATATCCAGCACATCTTTGAAAAGAAACTTTCGGAAAAGAACCTCAGTTTAAAAATTGATATTGACAGGAATCTGCCTCATATATTATATCTCGATGAAGTAAGAATAAGACAGATACTTTTCAATCTTGTGGGGAACGCCATCAAATTTACAGATGAGGGCTATATTAAGATTGGTGTGTATATAAAAGAAACAGAACCCGATAAGTATCAACTGAATTTGATGGTGAAAGATACGGGAGTTGGGATTCCCCGAAAGCAGCAACGATTGATCTTCAATGCATTTCACCAGCAATATGGACAGGATTCCCGAAGATATGAAGGTTCAGGATTGGGTCTCTCTATTACAAGGAAACTGGTGGAGAAAATGAATGGTCAGATTAAACTGGACAGCCGGATAGGTCAGGGGAGCAAGTTTGAGATTATCCTCCCTGATATCCAAAGGGGTCAACAGAAGGAAGCTTCTTACCGCAAGGAACCGGTTGATCATACCAGGGTAGCATTTAAACCTGCGACCATTCTTGTGGTGGATGATATACAATATAATATTGACACCATCAAGAATCTTGTTAATTCTGAAAATATTAAATTTACCGAAGCTCAGAATGCCGAGAAAGCATTGGAGATAGTGAAGATTACGCCCCCGGATCTCATATTGATGGATCTTAAATTGCCGGATATGAGCGGCTATGAAGCTACAGCCATCATTAAGTCTACAAAAAAATCGCAGACGATACCTGTTTTGGGCTTTACTGCCACGGCAATGGCAAATGATGAATCCCAGGCCAAAAGCCTTTTTGACGATTTCATCACAAAACCGGTCACCAAAAATGAATTGTTTGGAAAATTGACTAAATATTTGTCTTATAAACCCCAAAAATCAACCTCCGTAAAAGAAGAAAAGGAAGTTTCCGAACCCAGAAAGCTGACAAAAGAGGATTACAGGAAGATTTTAGAGATACTTGAGTTTGATTTGATGAATGATTGGGAAGAAATAAAGGATAACCTCGTAATCTATAAAATTGAGACTTTTCTGGATAAGTTGGAGGATCTGAGCAAAACATACCCTATGGAAGTCATAAATGACTATCAGAAGGAACTTGCAACCTATATGAATAATTTAGATATTGAGAATATGGAACGTAAGCTCAAGGAATTTCCTTCTAAGGTTGAAGAGATTAAAAATGGCTGAACAGATCATAGTTATTTAAGCCATTCTTAGAATTTTAATTTGTCATGTAAAAATATATCAGGTCTATGAATAAAGACTATCAAGACTCAAAGGAAGAATCCAAAATATTATTAATTGACGACAGTGTCCAAAACCTCAAACTGCTGGGCAACATGCTCAGAGAAAAGGATTATCAGATTGCATTGGCCAGAGATGGGAAAGAGGGGTTGCAACTGGCAAAGAAAATTTACCCTGATTTGATTTTGTTAGATATCATGATGCCTGATTTAGATGGATATGAGGTTTGTAAGCAACTTAAAGAGGATGAACAGACAAAGGATATTCCCGTCATCTTTTTAACTGCCAAGACATCCAACGAAGACCTGGTAAAGGGATTTCAGCTCGGGGGAGTGGATTATATCACCAAGCCTTTTAACAGAGAAGAATTGTTCATGAGGATAAAGACGCACCTTGATCTGAAGAAAGCTCATGATAAGATTTCTTCTCAGGCGGAAACGCTCAGGGAACTCAATGAAACCAAAGATAAGATGTTTTCAGTGATTTCTCATGATTTGCGGGCTCCATTAGGAGGGATAAAGAGCATGCTGGATTTGATTTATGAAGACAATTCCGACAAGATGGAAATTTCTCGCAAATCACTGGATTCTTTGAAGAATGCCGCCGATCAAACATATAATCTTCTTGAGAACCTTCTTTACTGGTCGAGAAGTCAGAGAGGCAGTCTTGTCAATCATCCGGAAGTAATTAATATATATGAGCTGGTTGTGGAAAATATAGAGTTGCTCAGAACCATGTCTAAAAACAAAAATATTGAGATTTTCAACAGGGTGGATGAAAACATACATGCTTATGCGGATCGCAATATGATCAAAACCGTTTTAAGGAACCTGATCATTAATGCCATTAAATTTACGGATGAAAAAGGCACCGTTTCAATATCGGGCAAAGAAAATAACGGAAAGATTGAGGTAGAAGTAGCGGATAACGGGATAGGTATACAACAAAGCAACCTGGAAAAAATTCTCAATTACAAGGAATATTACACCACTTTTGGTACCAAGCGGGAAAAAGGCAGTGGTCTCGGATTGAATTTGTGCATCGATTTTATCGAACGCAACAACGGGGAGTTATTTATAGATAGTGAATACGGCAAGGGAAGCACTTTTACCTTTACATTGCCCAGTGGAAATAACACATAATGAATTAATAACCAATTACCCACAAGATTCTTTGCTCATCAATGCATTTTTCTACTATATTGATCAGGCCTTCGTTCACCTTGATTAAGCGGTCTAGGTATTCTTTCCATTGATTTTCCCAGTTTGGGTGATGTTCATTTAATTTGTCCAGAAATTCTTTCCCTAAAAAGATTCCTTCTATATGTTCCTTGAATTCATCCAGTGTCGTGATATTTTTGAGGGTATCCAGTTTTTTTTGCAGTTCATTTCTTAAGGGCACGATTTTTCTTAGGTTGTATTTGGTAGCTCCGTAAAATTCGTACAATTGGTTGCTGTTTTCAAAACAACTGGTGAAAAGATTGAAAACATCACTTTGAATGTAGGATGATTCTGAGTCTCCCTTTATATAATGCTCGTTATCGCCTGTTGTGTTTAATTCAACAATGTTCAGATAATCTGCGTCGAATATCCCGATACGTAATTGACAATTATCCATATATAATACATTTAAACTGCACTCAAATATAATAATAATTTTTTTAAAGAAGAATACGGATTTTATCAATATAGGTATATGAATTTCCTTTTCTGCCAAACAATAAAATAAAAAGTAAGGTGCTAAATAGGATCCATTATTAGCTAAAACAACCTGTTTGTGAACTTTTCAAATTATATAATGACAAATTGACGCATAAAACCATTCAAGAGAAGCCGATTTGACATATTTATGTAAGTTTTATTTATTGGCAGGACTTTTGAGAACAAAGAAGTAAAGTGTTAAAAATTTTAAGAAGGAGGTAAACCATATGAATCTAAATAATTTCACCATAAAGTCACAGGAAACCTTGCAGAAGGCTTTCTCTGTTGCTGAAAGCTACCAGAATCAGGCAATAGAGAACGGACATCTTTTAAAATCTTTAATGAGTGAAGCAGGGGATGTGGCCAATTATTTACTGAAAAAGGTTAATGTCAATACGGAGAATCTGAATGCAGTATTGAACAGCATACTGGAATCCTATCCGAAAGTAGAGGGGGGTGGCGAACCCTATCTTTCGAATAATGCCAACAAAGCGCTGAGGCAGGCTTTGAATTATTCGCAAGATCAAGGAGATAAATTCGTCTCGGTAGAACATATATTGCTGGGAATCCTTTCCGCCGGAGATAATGTATCGCAGTTGCTTAAGGATAACGGAGTAAGCGAAAAAGAATTGAAGAAAGCGATAGAGGAGTTGCGGAAGGGATCGAAAGTAGAGAGTCAGACTGCTGAAGATCAGTTTGACGCATTGAATCGTTATGCCATCAATTTGATTGAACGGGCCAGAAACGGAAAACTTGATCCGGTAATAGGAAGGGATGATGAAATAAGAAGGGTATTACAGATCCTTACCAGAAGAACCAAGAACAATCCTGTACTCATCGGAGATGCAGGAGTGGGTAAAACAGCCATTGCAGAGGGACTTGCTCATCGCATCGTAAGTGGTGATGTGCCGGAAAATCTTAAAAGCCGGCAGATTTATGCCCTTGATATGGGCGCATTAATTGCCGGTGCAAAATATAAAGGTGAATTTGAAGAGCGGTTGAAAGCCGTTGTAAAGGAAGTAACTCAGTCCGAGGGAGAGATCGTTCTGTTCATTGACGAGATCCATACGCTTGTAGGTGCAGGTAGAGCAGAAGGCGCAATGGATGCCGCCAATATACTGAAACCTGCACTGGCACGGGGTGAATTACGGGCTATAGGGGCTACTACCCTGAACGAATATCAAAAGTACATTGAGCAGGACAAGGCGCTGGAACGAAGGTTTCAGAAAGTGATTATAGATGAGCCGGATGAAACCAGTGCCATCTCTATTCTCCGGGGTATTAAAGAGCGGTATGAAAACCATCATAAAGTCAGGATCAAGGACAATGCCTTGATTGCCGCAGTTGAGCTGTCTAAAAGATATATCACTGACAGATATCTGCCCGACAAGGCAATAGACCTGATTGATGAGGCTGCCTCCAAGCTTAGGCTGGAAATGAATTCTGTGCCCGAGAGCATAGATGATATAGAGAGAAGGATTGGCCAGCTTGAAGTGGAAAGAGAAGCCATTAAACGTGAAGGAGGTAATAAAAAATCCGAAGAGCTGGATGAACAGATTGCCAATCTTAAAGAAGAGCGCGATCGGTTACGTTCTAAATGGGAGCAGGAAAGAAGCATCATTGACCAGATCCAGAAGAATAAAGAGGCCATAGAAAACTATAACCATGAGGCCAAAATAGCTGAAAGAGAGGGCGATTACGGAAAAGTAGCTGAATTGAGATACGGAAAGATTAAGGAGGCTCAGGATCAGGTGGAGAAATTGCAGAAAGATCTGGCTGAAGTCCAGGGAGAAGATGCACTGATCAAAGAAGATGTTGAAGATGAAGATATAGCAGAAGTTGTAGCCAGATGGACCGGTATCCCTGTAAGTAAGATGATGCAAAGTGAAAGAGAGAAGCTTCTGAAGCTCGAAGATGAGCTGCACAAAAGGGTTGTGGGTCAGGATGAAGCCATACATGTGGTTTCCGATGCCGTGCGAAGAAGCCGGGCAGGTCTTCAGGATGCCAACCGGCCCATTGGTTCGTTTATTTTCCTGGGCACAACAGGTGTAGGCAAAACGGAGCTGGCACGTGCACTGGCTGAGTTTCTGTTTGACGATGAGGATATGATGACCCGCATCGACATGTCAGAGTACCAGGAGAGACATACCGTTTCGCGACTGGTCGGAGCACCACCGGGATATGTAGGATATGAAGAAGGAGGCCAGCTTACAGAGGCCGTCCGAAGAAAACCTTATTCAGTCATTCTCCTGGATGAAATTGAAAAAGCCCATGCAGACGTTTTCAATATCCTGCTGCAGGTTCTTGATGATGGTCGCCTGACGGACAATAAAGGCCGTATAGCTGATTTCAAAAATACCATCATCATCATGACTTCAAACGTAGGATCTCATCTGATACAGGAAAAAATAGACAATCTTACGGATGAGAACCGCGAGGAAATCATGGAAGAGGTAAGGCAACAGGTATTTCAAATGCTCCGTCAAACCATCAGACCGGAATTTATTAACCGGATAGATGAAATTGTTACTTTTGCTCCGTTAACGAGAGAACAAATTGAACAAATTGTAAGGCTGCAGTTTGAAAGGATCAAAAAGATGCTGGCTAAGCAACATATTGATATTGAACTTACGGATAATGCCGTAGAAGCTCTTGCCAGCAGAGGCTACGATCCACATTATGGCGCGCGACCGGTGCGAAGGGTTATACAGAAAGCCGTAGTGAATGAATTGTCGAAAGAGATCCTGGCCGGCAATATCAACAAAGACAAAAAAGTAACCGTTGATTATGATGGAGAGAACATCACATTTTCCAACTAAGGATCTTATATAGAAAAGCCGTTCCGGTCTTCGGAACGGCTTTTTTAATGATCTTCTATTGGAAGCTTTGAACACACTCTTCTACACTGTCGTAAATCTCAAAAACATTATGGAGTTGCAGCAGCTTTACAAGTTCCATAACGTCCGGTGAGACGTTGCAAATTTTAAAAGTGCTGTTGTTGTTTTTGGCATTTCGGAGAATGGACAGCAAAGCACCAAATCCGCTACTGTCAACATATTCAATGCCTTCCATGTTGAGCACCAGGTTTTTTCCGCTGGAATTAAGGTATTGTGCCATTTCTTCCTTTAAGGTCTGAGCAACCAATATGTTGAGTTTGCTCACGTTTTCAAAGGAAAGGATTTCAACTCCGTTTCTTTTTTCACTTTTTAACATAGATCAGAATTTTGGAAGTTAATAATTTTTAAGTGTATTTTTGTTTGCATATATTTTGCCTTGGCCATTATTTCATTACAAATATATTAATAAATTTAATACAATTGTGTTAAAAATTAAAATCTTTAGCCTGCATTATTCAAAAACGAATCCCGCTGAAAAAGCGGGATTCGTTTTTGAATGCGGGATGGTTTGCGGGATGGATGGAGGCAACCCCGCATTAGAAAAACCGGCTTTTTGCGAACTTTATTGAAGCCAAAAGCCAGGTTTTTCAATAGCGTCAGAATTATTCAAGAATAATTCGGGTTAAAGAAAGAAAATTTTTTTTTAACCCGAATTTGATACTGGATTTTTGAATATTTAAAATTATTGCTACATTAGACTGCTAAAGAAATAAAGTTACCGGAATGAAGAATCTGATTATTTTATTAATTACCAGCGTTTTATTCGTACATCTTTCGTATGCACAATCTATAAATAATGAAACGAAAGCACAATTTAACAGGGCTGTAGATTTTATTAACCGGAATGACACAGGAAAAGCCATTCTTGTTCTTGATTCTGTAATACAGAACGCCCCTCATTTTGGGAAAGCTTACCTGGAACGGGGGAAACTTTTGTTTATGGTGGACAGCATCGAAAAGGCCCGCCAGGATTTTACCCGGGCGCTTTTTATTAATGATGAAATGGGAGCAGCAAATTTTTACCTGGGATACATCAATTATAAACACAACAGACCAGATTCGGCCATACGGGAGTTAACCATTGCTCTTGAAAAAAAATACAGAAATCCCGAAGTATATTATATAAGGGGGCTGGCCAATTACGATCTTGGAGTTTATAACAATGCCATCAGCAATTTCAACAATGCAATAGATTCCGATTATGATTTTGCTTATGCTTATAATGACCGGGGAAGTGCAAAAATGCATATCGGCGATTTTCAAGGAGCTATACAGGATTTTAAGCAAGCCGTTTCATATAATACCCAATTGGCCCTTGCTTATAATAATTTGGGTAATGCTCAGATTCAGGCCTCTGATTATACAAATGCCATTGAAAGTTTTTCCGGGGCAATCGATATGGATCCCAATTATTATAAAGCCTATATAAACAGAGGAAGGGTTAAAGCCATCCGGGAGAATTATGAAGGTGCCATTAGTGATCTGAAAAAGGCGATAAAAATACATCCTGGAGATGCAAAGGCCTATAATAATCTGGGCATAGTATATTTGAAGAAAACGGAATTTCAAAAGGCCATTCAACAGTTTAATAAGGCAATTGAGGAAAATGATTCACTCGGTGAAGCTTATCTGAACAGGGGAATGGCCAGAGAAAACCTTGGTGATTTTGATCAGGCCTGCACAGATTGGCAGATGGCCAGGGAACTGGGGCTGGAAAAAGCCGATAAATATCTGGAAGACTGTAAATAATTGATGGTTTAATGAATTACATTTTTATGAAAAAAACGGGTATATTGCTTTTGTCTTTTGTGATTTTTTCCCATTTTATCTCTGTTCATGTTTATGCACAGCAGGACATAAGAATCAAAAGGAGAGCATTCAAAATTGAAGAAAAAGAAGGTTTCCGCTCTGCCTGGCAAAGCAGGAGAACAGGAGATAATTACTACGATGAAGGCAGAGGTCATTATGAAGAAGCGCTGGATGAATTTTTAAAGGCTTATGAATACAACTCCGATAATGCTGCCTTGAACTACAAGATCGGGGTTTGTCATTTTATGCTGCGGAATAATGAAAAAGCGATACAGTTCTTTAATGAAGCACTGGCTGAAGATGAAGAAGTAGCCAGTGATATATTTTATTTATTGGCCAGGGCCTATCATTATAATTATGATTTTCAGGATGCCATCCGGAATTATCAGCGTTGCCTTGATTCGGATATAATTGATGATTTGGATCAGGAACGAAGTCAGATCAATGTATACATTCGTCAGTGCAACAATGCCAAAGACCTGGTGAAAGAACCGGTACGGGTAAATATCGACAATATGGGCGAGTCGATCAATTCACCCTATGATGATTATGGACCTGTTTTTCTGGGCGATTCCGTGCTTTATTTTACCTCAAGGCGCAAGCATGAAAAGAACAATGACAGGTGGCCGGGCGATAGCAAATATTACAGTAATATTTTTCGTTCGGACCGGCAGAATGAGCAATGGCAGGAGGCTGAGCTGGTTTCGGGCGATATCCTCTCCCGGCACAACAATGCCATAGTGGAAGTTACTTCTGATCCAAAAAGGATCTATGTTTACAGGGGGCATAAAGACAAAGGAGATATTTATTATTATGAGCACAATGGAAGAAGGTGGAGGGGCCCTAAAAATTTTTCCCGTTTGGTGAATACCAATGCTAAGGAAAGTTCGATGTGCATGACAAATGATGGCAATACCGTCTATTTTGTTTCTGAATTGGATGAGAATAATTTGGGAAAGAAAGATATATTCTATAGTGAAAAGAATGAGAACGGGAAATGGAGTTATCCCGTTAATTTAGGTTCAACCATTAATACTTCCCTTAATGAAGAGGGGGTTTTTGTCAACAGCACAAATGACAAGCTCTATTTTAGTTCTGAGGGACATAACTCCATGGGAGGTTATGATATTTTTGTGGCTGAGAGAGATGCCTCGGGTGACTGGCAGGAACCCGAAAATATTGGTTATCCTGTCAATACACCTTATGATGATGTGTTGTTCAGAACGATTGAAGGCGAGGACAACAAAGGATATTATGCTACGGTGAGAGAAGAAGGTTTGGGAGGTAAAGATCTGTATGAGATTATATTTCTGGGAGAAGAGCGGGAATATGAGGCTTCTGTAGCCATCGATTTTATAGCCTGGAAAGAAAAGCCAGACAAGGAGCTTTTATACCGAACCCCTGAGAAGCTGGCGATCGATACCACCATTTATCTCTCCGGTCGTATTATGGATACTGTCTCTGATCAGGGCATTCAAGCAAAGCTGGAGGTTATTGATAACCAGAAAAACCAAATTGTGGCCACCCATCTTTCGGATACCAACGGAAGATATTACATCAGCCTTCCTGAACAAAAAAGATATGGAATCGATATATCTGCAGAAGACTACCTCTTCTTTGCCCGCACTTTAAATTTTAACGAATTGGAAATGGTGAACGATACGATATATAAAGATTTTGTATTGGATAAAGTGGAAGTAGGCAAGAAAGTAGTGTTGGACAACATTTATTTTGAAACCAATAGTGCAAAATTAAAATCCTCTTCATACCCTGAGCTGGAAAGAGTGGTTAAATTGATGAAGGATAACCCGGGCATTAAACTGGAAATTTCCGGCCATACAGACAATGTGGGTTCCTATCTGGCAAATAAAAAATTGTCTGAAAACAGAGCAGAGAGCGTGGTGGATTATTTGGTGGAACAGGGTATAGATCAGTCTAGACTTTCCTATGAAGGCTACTCTTTCACACAGCCTGTGGCGCCCAATGATACTCCCGAAGGGAGACAAAAGAACAGAAGGGTGGAGTTTGAAGTAATGGAGAAATAAAAACAGAAAAAGCCTTTGTTTGTTGTATATAAAAAATTCAATTGAAATTTTTTAGTTTTGTTTCCGGAACTAAATAACCAATATTTCTGATGATCATGAAAAATACGCCCCTTATAGAAAAACATAAAAAACTGGATGCCAGAATTGTGGAATTTGCAGGATTTAATATGCCTGTTGAATATTCGGGTATCAATGATGAGCATATAACGGTTCGCGAGAAAGTCGGGATTTTTGATGTTTCCCATATGGGAGAGTTCTGGATAATCGGACCTCAGGCTTATGATCTGATACAAAAAGTATCAGCTAATGATGCAGCGAAATTGAAACCGGGGAAAGCACAATACAGTTGTTTGCCCAATGGCAAGGGGGGACTGGTTGATGATTTTCTTATTTATCAATATGATGAACAGCAATATATGGTGGTGGTGAACGCAGCCAATATAAAAAAAGACTGGGATTGGTGGCAGAAGCAGAATACTATGAACGCCACCCTGGAAGATGCTTCCGATAAAATGGCCCTGCTTGCCGTCCAGGGACCCAAAGCTCTGCCAACCCTTGAAAAGTTAACGGATGAGCCCCTGGCTGAAATGAAACCTTTTCGTTTTAAAGTAGGCAAACTGGCAGGTGTGGATGATGTGATCATTTCAGCGACAGGATATACGGGAGAACATGGTTTTGAACTTTATACCTACAATGAGCATGTGGAGAAAATGTGGGAGGCTATTTTGGAGGCAGGCAAAGAATTCGGCATCAAGCCTGTTGGCTTGGGTGCCCGTGACACGCTGAGGCTGGAAGCCGGCCTTTGTTTGTATGGGAATGATATCGATGAAAACACTTCACCTATAGAAGCAGGACTTGACTGGGTTGTTAAATTTAAAGATTATAAGGATTTTATTGATAAAGATTATTTGTGGAAGCAAAAGCAGGAGGGCGTGAACAAAAAGCTGGTTGGGTTTATCCTGAAAGAAAAAGGTATACCACGGCAGCATTATGAAATCCTGAATCATGAAAACGAAACCATTGGAGAGGTTACTTCCGGTACCATGTCGCCTATGCTTAGGAAAGGAATCGGTATGGGATATGTTCCGCCTGCCTATACGGAGTCCGGAACAGAGGTTTTCATCAAAGTGAGAAATAAAAAGCTTGCGGCGGAAGTGACGAGTGTGCCTATTTTTAAAAAATAAAAAGAATCAGTAAGCACGGAACTGATTTGTAAACTTTTAAATTAACTGCCTGATAAATTCTAAATTCTAAATGCTAAACAATATCAAATGACCAAAAAAAAGAAATTTCAAAAAGAACAGATTTCCAATTCTGAGGAGGTACAGTATAAAAGAAAAAACCTTTTTAGAACAGACCCAATTATATTATAATATTTAAATTTGTTTTGGTATCTGGAAGCTACCGCTTTGAATATTAGAATTTAGAGTTTAGAATTTAGGATTTAGAGTTTAGAATTTAGAGTTTAAGGAAAAAAAAGAAAGCGCCTGATGGAAAGTCTTCAAAGCAAACTGGAAGTGGTCTTTTCGCCTGATTTGTTTAAGTATTATGAAAATCCCCGGGCCAATGTGGTAATAGTTGATATATTACGGGCCACTTCTGCCATTTGTACAGCTTTTCAGAATGGTGTATCTCAAATTATTCCTGTTCCCACAAGGGAAGAAGCCAGAAAATATAAGCAAAAGGGATATCTGGTTGCGGCCGAACGAGATGGACGTGTACTTGATTTTGCCGATTTTGGCAATTCCCCTTTTAACTTTACGTCCGAACGGATCGGAGGTAAAAATGTAGTGTACAGCACCACCAATGGCACAAAAGCCATACATAGTGCGCGTCATAACAATATGGTGGTTATTGCCTCCTTCCTGAATCTTTCAGCCGTGGCCGAATTGCTGATTGAACAGCAAAATGATGTGCTCATTCTTTGTGCCGGCTGGAAAGGAAAGTTTAGTCTGGAAGATACGGTATTTAGCGGAGCACTGGCTGAAAAACTGCTCAATTCGGGCAAATTCCAAACCATCTGCGATTCTGTTACAGCTTCACTTGACCTTTGGAATCTCGCTAAAGTCGATATCATGAAATATATAGACAAAGTTGCACAGCGTGAGAGATTGAGGAAATTAGGGCTGGATGATGTCCTGGAACATTGCCATACTGCCGACTCAACAAATCAAATCCCTGTTTTCCACAACGGGGTGATTGAAGAATACCGAAAATCCGTCAGCATTTCAAAATGACATTCGTGTTTTATTAGATATCTGCAATAAATAGAAGCATTTGCAGAAACAGACCCCAGATTATTTTTGTTAATCATTGGAATGTATGTTAAATTTATATACCTTTGAAGTCCATTTAGGTATATGCCTGAATTTTATATAATTTAAAAATTTTTTCAACTATGAAAAAACACAACTTTTACGCAGGACCATCTATTATGCCTGATCACACTGTTGAGAAAACAGCCGAGGCAGTAAAGGATCTTGACGGAATTGGACTGTCGGTGATGGAAATATCACACAGGAGTAAGGAATTTGATGGAATTATTAAGGAAGCCCAGCAATTGTTCAAAGAATTGTTGGATATTCCTGATGGTTACCATGTATTGTTTTTGGGTGGGGGAGCCAGCACTCAGTTTTTAATGGTCCCCTATAATCTGTTTAACAAGAAAGCCGCTTACCTCAATACGGGTAACTGGGCCAAGAAAGCCATTAAGGAAGGGAAATTCTTTGGTGAGGTTGATGTAGTCGCCTCTTCTGAAGATAAAAATTTTGCATACATCCCCAGGGATTATAATGTACCGGATGATGCAGATTATTTTCATATCACTTCCAACAATACCATTTACGGAACAGAAATTAAGGAAGATCTTGATGTGAACGTACCACTTGTAGCGGATATGTCTTCGGATATTTTCAGCAGGCCGATAGATGTATCGAAATACGCGGTCATTTATGGAGGCGCCCAGAAGAACCTGGCACCTGCGGGTGTAACGTTTGTCATTGTTAAAGAAGACGTTTTGGGTAATGCAGGTCATGATATTCCTACAATTATGGATTATAAGACCCACATTGACAAAGAATCATTATTCAATACGCCTCCTGTACTCCCGGTTTATTCAGCCCTTCAAACGCTCAAGTGGCTTAAAGGCAAGGGAGGAGTTGAAGGCATGAATAGAATAAACAACGAGAAAGCCCAAAAACTCTACGACGAGATTGAAAGAAATAAACTGTTCAAGCCTACAGTGGAAAAAGAAGAAGATCGTTCCATTATGAATGTAACATTCGTTATGAACGAGAATTATGCAGATCTTGAGAAAGAATTCCTGGAGTTTGCTACCGACAAAGACATGATTGGCATTAAAGGCCATCGTTCGGTAGGAGGATTCCGTGCTTCTATCTATAATGCATTACCCAAGGAGAGCGTAGATGCTTTAATTGATGTAATGAAGGAATTTGAAAAGAAGAAAGCATAATATTGTAGAATTCAGGTGGGCAGGAAACATTTCTTGCCCACTTTTAAAAACATAAAATCATGAAAAAATTATTAGTGGCTACAGAAAAACCATTCCACCCCAATGCAGTGGAAGGTATAAAGGATATTTGCTCAAAAGCAGGATATGATTTTCAACTGCTTGAAAAGTACAGTGATAAATCAGAATTGATTGAAGCCGTTAAAGATGCACACGCTTTGATCGTCAGAAGTGATAAGGTAACCAAAGAGGTTATTGACGCCGGGGAAAATCTTGAGATCATTGTGCGCGGCGGTGCAGGATATGATAATGTTGACCTGGATGCAGCCAGCGCCAAAAATATCGTAGTAATGAATACACCCGGTCAAAATTCCAATGCTGTTGCTGAACTGGCAATGGGCATGATGGTGTACCATGCACGGAATCATTTTAATGGAAAAGCCGGGACAGAACTAAGAAATAAAACCCTCGGAATTCAAGCTTTTGGCAATGTAGGCCAGTTTATTGCCGAAATAGCCAAAGGATTTAACATGGATGTTTATGCTTATGATCCATTCATTGACGATTCCGAGATTAAGAAGCATGATGTAAAACCTCTTGGTTCTGCAGAAGCGCTTTACAAGACATGTCAGTATGTTTCACTTAACATCCCGGCCAATGACAAAACCAAAAAATCCATTGGCTATGATCTGATGAAGCTGATGCCGGCCAATGCAGTGCTTGTGAATACGGCAAGAAAAGAGATCATCGATGAAGACGGCCTGCTGAAGATCATGGAAGCGCGCGATGATTTCCATTACATTTCTGATATTGCGCCCGATTGCAAGGATACCTTCGAAGAAAAATATGAAGGCAGATTTTTCTTTACACCGAAAAAAATGGGTGCACAAACGGCTGAAGCCAATATTAATGCAGGTATTGCAGCAGCCAATCAGATTAAAGACTTTTATGAAAAAGGCGATAAAACATTTCAGGTTAACTAAAAAGCAAAACACGATATGGCAATTGTAAAACCATTCAGGGGACTACGTCCACCTAAAGATATTGTAGAAGAGGTGGCATGTTTGCCCTATGACGTGATGAATACCGAAGAAGCACGTGACATGGCAAAAGGGAAAGAAAAATCCCTCCTGCACATCACACGTGCGGAAATTGACCTGCCGGAGGGTACGGATATTCACTCTCAGGAGGTATATGACCGCTCCAGGGAAAACTTCAAAAAATTCCGGGAAAAAGGATGGTTACAGCAGGAAGAGCAACCCAAATTCTATATTTATGCTCAAACCATGGGCAATAATACACAGTATGGAATTGTGGGTGCTGCCGCTGTGGACGATTACCTCAACGGGATTATCAAGAAGCACGAATTAACCCGTCCTGATAAGGAAGAAGACCGGATGAAGATCATCCGTGTCAATAACGCTGACCTGGAGCCGGTTTTCTTTACCTTTCCCGCAGTGAGGGAAATTGATGAGGTGATCAATCAGGTGGTTAACAATCAGGAACCGGAATACGATTTTGTGGCCGATGATGGTTTTGGACATCACTTTTGGGTAATTGAAGATGATGAGACCAATCGGAAAATAGAACAATTGTTTGACGAGAAGGTTCCTTATACCTATGTGGCCGACGGCCATCATCGTACTGCCGCCGCCGCCCTGGTAGGTAATGAAAAGCGTGAGAACAATCCCAACCATACCGGTGATGAGGCTTATAATTATTTTATGGCGGTTCATTTTCCGGACAATCAGCTTCAGATTCTCGATTACAACCGGGTTATCAAAGATCTGAACGATCTAACTCCGGAACAATTCATCGAGCGTCTGAAGGAAAGCTTTGAGATTGAGGAAAAAGGCAGCGAGCCTTACCGGCCGCAGAAACTGCATGAGTTTTCCATGTATCTTGAAGGGAAATGGTATAAGCTGAAAGCCCGTGAAGGAACCTATGACGACAGCGATCCCATAGGAGGGCTGGATGTTACCATCCTGACCAGGGAGGTGCTGCAGCCGATACTGAACATTCAGGATATGAGAACCTCTGACCGGATTGATTTTGTCGGAGGCATCCGTGGCCTGAAAGAGCTTAAACGCAGGGTTGACAGTGGAGAGATGAAGGTGGCATTCGCCTTACATCCTGTTTCATTGAAACAGCTTATGGATATTGCCGACACCGGCAACATCATGCCTCCCAAAACCACCTGGTTTGAACCCAAACTAAGGAGCGGGCTGGTATTGTATAAATTTGAAGATTAGATTTTTTCTTTTCGAAGTACAAGTAGTGAAAGCACGTCGCTTTAAGAAAGGCGGCGTGTTTTTATTTTATCCGGCGGCTGCCGGATTCTGGCTTAATACAGGGGATCAGGTCATTCAGTAATTGTACGGATTTTTTTGATTCAGCTACCTCGGAATTTGCGTAGCCTCGGTACCATCTTCTACAAAATACGGATGGCCACGAATGCACGAATTCTATTTTATGCACTCCTGGTTTTTATTATCGTCCATTGGTGTCATCCGGCGGCTGCCGGATTTTGAAGTGTAGGGTGCTTACATAACCCGTCCGGCAGCTGCCGGACGGGCCTACAAAGATGTCATCCGGCGGCTGCCGGATTTCGGTTTAAAAAGATGCTCATAATATTGTTGCATACGGGTTAAAACCTAGATTATAATCATAAAATCTTTTATACCTATTCCGCCCTCGTAGAGGGCCAATAGCGATAGCCTCTGGCTCCCACCTCGATTTTGGGGCGCCTCGTTAGAGTGCGCGATAAAAATTTCCGTGTCTGCCTTCCGGAGATTGTTTTGAACGCTTAGAATCACCTGCGAAAAAATCATTCTGCCTTCCGGGTGGTTTTGTAAACCGGAATCATGCTCCGCAAATCTGGGATGTTTCTGCTTTGTGTCCAATAAACCTATCGCGCGCTCTACGAGGCGCCCAAGCCGCTGGGGTTCGGTGTTTCTATCGCTGTTTGCCCCTTATCGGGGCAAGAGGCCGCGGCCTTTAAAACACCTGAATTGAATGCACCGATATGGTTGGGAAATAAAGCCATGTCATCCCTGAAGGGATTCGGAACGGTATGCCACCCTTAAAATCCCGACCGGCAG
>JAGXLC010000005.1:0-8924 GCA_018334875.1 Bacteroidales bacterium
AATATCCGGGGTAAGGTTTGTTCCCATGGTGGATGATAAAGGGGACAGACATTAGCAACAGAATTATGAATAGAAATATGACAAAATTTACCCCTGTAATCCTTTTAATTGTTTTTATCTGTGGTTGACCAATCTTTTTTTTTAACAATCTTCCCGATTGCAACTATAAAGCAAAACATATAATAATTTAAATAATTATACATTTATATGTTTTAGTGGTATAAAGTTGGTTATTGGAGAAGATTTCAGATATAGCAGGTACATAGGGTCTTCCATCTCAATCAAAAGCGCTTTTAAACCAAAAGAGCAAATATTTGTTTACACAATAAAGGAAATTGGAAATATATTTAAAAACAAAAGCAATGAGTTATATAACCTCTATATTGTTCATTATATTATTTTTAGCTCAGCCATTAACTGGTAACGATCAAAATAAAAAAACCATGGATACTGTCAATCAAAACAAAGTGGAAACGGCAACCTTTGGAGCAGGTTGTTTCTGGTGTGTAGAAGCCGTTTTTCAGCATTTAGAAGGAGTCCAAAGCGTTACCTCGGGTTACTCCGGAGGAGAAGTAAAAAATCCTTCTTACAAAGAAGTCACAACTGGAAAAACGGGCCATGCCGAGGCTGTTCAAATTAAATACGATCCTGCTGTGATCGGTTACAGGGAATTACTAGAAGTATTCTGGAAAACCCATGATCCGACCACATTAAACCGGCAAGGCCCGGACATTGGCCCACAATACCGTTCGGTCATTTTCTACCACAATGAAGAGCAAAAACGCATCGCTGAAAAGTCCAAAAATGAAATGGACAGATCGGGTTACTTCAGCGATCCGATTGTAACGGAAATGGAACCCTACAAAAATTTTTACGTGGCCGAAGATTACCATCAGGATTTTTACAGGAATAACCCCAATCAGCCTTATTGCCGTGTGCATATCGATCCCAAAATAGAGAAGCTACAGCAGCAGTTTGGGAAACATCTCAAATGACCGGATCACATTATATCATTTGTATTTCAATAAACAAGGATCACACCTCACGGAGTGTACGAGAGGGTTTCTCCTACGAAAATTTTGATAAAGCTCGGATTTATTTTAATATTGGGCCGAAATTTTACTGCAAATCTGTTACATCAGTCGGATCTAATAAATAACAAATTATGAGCAGCAAACGGACCCTTCTTATTCTGGCAGCCGGTATGGGCAACCGTTATGGAGGGTTGAAGCAGATAGACCGTTTTGGGCCCAATGGTGAAGCACTTATCGATTATACCATGT
The DNA here is from genome assembly GCA_018334875.1 of Bacteroidales bacterium. Classification (NCBI taxonomy): domain Bacteria; kingdom Pseudomonadati; phylum Bacteroidota; class Bacteroidia; order Bacteroidales; species Bacteroidales bacterium. The sequence continues at coordinate 1,284 of JAGXLC010000005.1, forward strand.
ATGATGCCCTCAGAGCAGGTTTTAATAAAATTGTATTTCTGATCCGGGAAGATTTTGAAAAAGCTTTCCGAAAGCGATTTGAACCCCAGCTGGATGGTCTGAATGTGGAAATTGAATACGCTTATCAGTATATCCACAAAGAAGGGTATCCCTCATCCCAGAAACGCAATAAACCATGGGGCACAGGTGAAGCTGTGCTTTCCTGCCGTAATGTGATAGATGAACCTTTTGCAGTGGTAAATGCAGATGATTTTTATGGATACTCGGCGATGAAGACTTTGAGCGATTTTCTGTGGTCCCTTCCGGAACAATCCGAAGGTCAGTTCGCCATGGTAGCTTACCTTCTCGAGGCAACGCTGTCAAAATACGGACATGTAGCAAGGGGGATCATCCAAAAAGATGATCAGGGTGAACTGACTGACATCCACGAATATAAAAAAATCCAGTATGACAGCAATGGCTCCATTACAGGCTACAGGGCCAACGATGGCAAACAGGAATATTTCAAGCCCGATACGCTTGTATCGATGAATCTTTGGGGATTCACACCGGATATTTTTATGTATCTGGAACAAATATTTTCAGAATTTATAGAAAAATATCACGACTCTGATTCGGACGAATTCTATCTGCCCGAGGCAGTTTCCCAATTACTTGGGAAAGAGGGTATCTCCACGAAGGTATTCCTGACGAATGAAAACTGGTTCGGTGTAACCTACAGGGAAGATAAAAAAATTGCCATCCGGGAAATACAGTCTATGATCGATAGGGGATTATACCCTAAAAATTTATGGAGTTGAATACAGTCTAACCAAAAAACAATAAAATCAATATAATGAGTTCCAGCGAAACAGTACAGGATATATTCAGTCAATTCAATGTGACAGGTACTTATCAGGCAGCCAGAGTTTACGGTTCCGGTCACATCAATGATACTTACCTGATTCAAACCTCCGACCCGGCAAATACGGATTACATTTTGAGGAAAATCAACAAGTATGTTTTCAAAAATCCTCCGGCATTGCTTAACAATATTGCCATGGTCACCGACCATCTGAGATATAAAAAAGAGCAACATCATCTAGAAGATGAAACGGGACTTAATCAGATACTGAAATTGCTTCCCGCATTCTCGGGAAATTATTATGTGATGGATAAAAACGAGGACTACTGGTCGCTGTTGTATTTCATCCCGGACAGTAAAACACTGGATGTAGTGGAGAATGATGATCAGGCGATGGAAGGAGGGAAGGCCTTTGGTAATTTTATTCGTTATCTGAGAGATTTTCCTGTCAAAGAACTTCATATTTCCATTCCCCATTTTCATGATTTGGAAAAGCGGCTGGAATGGTTTGACCAGGCCATAAAGGAAGCGCCTAAAGACAGGTTGGATCGGGCAGGGGATATGATTTCATATTTAGAGGACCGGACAGAAAAAATGACTTCCATTGGAATAGCAGGCAGGAAAGGGCTCTTACCCCTGAGGGTCACCCATAATGATACCAAGTTCAATAACCTTTTGCTTAATCAATCCGATAAGGCCATCTGTATCCTGGATCTGGATACGGTTATGCCGGGCTACGTTCATTACGACTATGGAGATGCGCTCCGTACCATAGCAAATACCGGGGAAGAGGATGATAAGGATCTGAACAATATAAGGTTTAACCTGGCCTGTTTCAAAGCCTTCACCCGTGGATATTTTAACCGGACACTTGATGTTCTCACGGAAAAGGAGAAAAAACTGCTGCCGCTCGCGCCCTTCATGATGACCTATGAACAGACCATCCGTTTTCTTACTGACTACCTTCAGGGGGATATATATTATAAAACCGATTATCCCGGGCACAATCTTCAGCGTACAAAAGCGCAGTTAACGCTCTATAAGTCTATGGAAAGTGCCGAGAACGAAATCCGCTCCTATATTTATTCGTTTATGTAGCGTATTTAACCCGAATTATTCTTGAATAATTAATTCTTGTTCAAGTTTATTAAAATTCTGTAATACAATATAATATAACTGCACAACTTGAGCAATTCAGATCAATCCCCATTGAACCCGCATATTAATCATTTTCTTGTAGCAAAACTCATTGAATGCGGGTTTCTGACGCTATTGAAAAACCTGGCTTTTTGCTTCAGTAAATTTCGCAAAAAGCCGGTTTTTCTAATGCGGGGTTGCCTTGCTCCGCCGAAGCTTCGCGAAGGCGAGCCTGCATCCTTCCCGCAAACCATCCCGCATTCAAAAACTTCACTAGGTTTGTTTTTGAATAATGCAGGTTAAAACAGTTTGAGCTGAGTGGCTCCGCCGTTGTTTTTATTTTTCTCTTTGGTCTGGGGTGGTTTGGATTTCCCATAGGCTGTTCTGCCTCCGTATAAATGGGATTCCTCTTTTTCTTTGTTGATAAATTGTTCATAACGTCCCTTTTCGGGTTTGAAACCCTTTTCCATTTTACGGGAGATCTCCGAAAGATTCTTAAAAGCCTTCTTCTTTTCGCTATAGCCTATTTTGCTGTGCTCCAATGCTTTTTTTAGTTCCGATACCGTTTCATCATACACCTTGGTCTGCACCGGATAGGGATGTCCGTCCTTGCCACCATGAGCAAAGGAAAACCGGGCCGGATCGTTAAACCTTGAAGGGGTGCCGTGTACTACTTCACTTACCAAAGTAAGGGAGCGCAGTGTTTTGGGACCCAACCCCCGGATAAGCAAGAGCGATTCAAAATCTTTGTAAAGACCCTCATAGGTCAGGGCCAGTATGGAACCGAGACGTTTCAAATCAAAATCCTCCGGTCGTACCTGATGATGGGAAGGCATGCGTAACTTTTGAATTTCTTTGAGCATTTTCTGAGGATTTTCCCGGCTTATGCGGATAATTCCATCTCTTGAAGGCCGGGCATTTTTATCCGTGAGATTCAGTATCCGGCCCATATTATAACCGCATATGCTGGAATGGGGTTCTTCAACAAAAGATTTAACCTGCTTAGAATGCCAGTGATATCTTCTGGCCATCCCACTCTGGTCATTCATGCCCTGTTGTACCACTGCCCATTCACCTTTGCGGGTGACTACAAAATTGTGCAGATACAATTGGTAGCCATCCTGGATGGCTGTATTATCAATCTTAGCACTAAGCCTGCTGCTTTTTATAAGCTGATTCCCGTTTAAACCGGTTTTGTCAGCCATGCGCATCAGTTCGTCCGGCGTCTGCCTTGAATATTTTCCTCTTCCTCCGGCAATATAAAGGCCCAGTTCATGGGAAGCGGGATTAACTGATTTTTTCAAAGCCCCCATCACAGACGTGGTTATTCCCGATGAATGCCAGTCCATTCCCATAACGGCACCCAACGACTGGAACCAATAAGGATTGCTTAACCGGCGAATTACCTCTGAACTGCCATATTCCTGAACAATCCATTCTACAACTGCTCCACCCAGCCGGGCCATTCGTTCAAACAACCATGGGGGAACGCTTCCTCTATGTAAGGGCAAATCTGCCTGACCTGATCTTTTCATAATCTGTTGGTTTGTTCTGCTAAATTGCTAAATTGCTAAATTAATGAATGTTTCCTATACTGCAAAAAAAAGTGCTTTGCCTGAATATTTCCTGTACAACCCGAATTATTCACAAATAATTCTGACGCTATTGAAAAACCTGGCTTTTTGCTTCAATAAATTTTGCAAAAAGCCGGTTTTTCTAATGCGGGGTTACCTGCATCCATCCCGCAAACCCTCCCGCATTCAAAAACTTCCCTATCCCGCTTCTTCAGCGGGACGGGCTGTTTGTTTTTGAATAATGCAGGAAAAAAATCTCATTCTGTATATTAAACAAATACATTAATACCTCAATAATGTATGCTCGTAATTGAAATTCGTTCATTTGTCAATAGTTCCAAACAAAATTGGATGAAATGATGTATTATTGAATAAGGTTTTCATGATTTAGATTCTTTTTTTTCATAGTTTTAGTTTTTTGGGTTGCTTTTTGTGATTGGTTTTTTCCGGGGGTGTTTCGCACCTCCGGTTTTTTTATATCTTTGATCTCTCTTTATCTGGAATGATAGTTGAGTACTTTTATCTAAATGAAACCCGCATGCCAGAACCTTCACAACAAGGCAATGAATAAAACATGCGGGTTCCATAGTGGTATAAGCAAAGTTTGTAAATAATGAAACCAACCTGGAATGGCCCGGAAGAAAAAGAATCAAAAAAGAAAAGCATCCAGTTTTAGCCTGCTGAAAAAGTTACTGTATATCATTGTTTTTCTGCTCTTAGGGTTGGGAGCTTTTATAGCTTATAATATGCTTCAGGGGAATTATGGGGAATTTCCTGACAAACACAAACTGAAAGAAATTGAGCAGGCCCAGGCCACTGAAGTCTACACCCGATATGGCACACTGATGGGCAGGTATTATTTTGAAAACAGAAACAACCTCCATTTTGAAAAAATTCCCGACGGGATCATTCATGCCCTGGTTTCTACCGAAGATGTAAGGTTTTTCGAACATCATGGAATTGATACCAAAAGCCTTTTCCGGGTATTGTTTCGTACCGTTTTGCTGGGAGATGAAAGTTCCGGCGGAGGAAGCACCCTTACCCAGCAACTGGCAAAAAACCTGTTTCCCAGAAAGGGTAGGAGCCATCTGGCCCTTATAGGGGCTAAGATCCGGGAAATGATCATAGCCTGGAAGCTGGAAGATTTGTACTCCAAAAACAGGCTTATACAGATGTACCTGAATACCGTACCCTTCGGTGAAAATACTTTCGGTATTAAAAATGCCTCTCAGCGCTATTTTAACAAGTTGCCTTCCGAACTGGAATTGGAGCAGGCATGTACCTTAATAGGAATGCTTAAGGGTACCTCGTTTTATAATCCCAATACATCTCCTGATCGGGCAATAAAACGCAGGAATATTGTGATCTCACAAATGGAAAAATATGGTCATCTCAATACGGAAGAAGCAAAAAAATTAAGGAATAAACCGCTTGGCCTGAATTATCATCCCATAGATCAAAACAATGGCCTGGCTCCTTATCTTAGGGAATATCTGCGGCCCCGGCTCAAAGAATGGTGCAGAAACCATACCAAACCCAATGGTGAGCCCTATAACCTCTATACCGATGGACTCAGAATTTATACCACCATCGACGGCCATCTCCAGGAATATGCCAAAATGGCTGTAGATAAACATATGCGGAAACTTCATGAAGTCTTTGAACGGGAATTTAATTTCAAGGAAAAACAGAGCCATCATACATTAGCCAAAGAGATACTTAGCAGAATAGAAGCCTACAAAGAGGAATCCTTCCGGGATTCCCAATCCGCTGTCCATCAGGAAAAGCCTATGGAGATATTTACGTGGGATGGCCCGGAAAGGGTAAAAATGTCCCCGTTGGATTCGGTAAAACACCATCTTTCTTTACTCAACTCAGGATTTGTTGCCATGGATCCCCATAACGGATACATTCTGGCCTGGGTCGGTGGCATCGATCACCGGTTTTTTAAATATGATCATGTCACTTCAGAACGCCAGATAGGGTCTACATTTAAACCTTTTGTGTATGCCAATGCCCTGGCAGGAGGTGTAAAACCCTGTGATTATTTTTCCAACGACAGCATTGTATACGAACAATACGACAACTGGTCACCAAACAATGCCAACCGGGAATATGGGGGTGTTTACTCCCTGCAGGGAGCGCTGGTGAATTCTGTTAATACCATATCAGTACAGGTTCTTATGGAAGGGGGCATAGATTCAACCATCCGGCTGGCAAAAGATATGGGAATTGATGCCGAGTATCCGAGTGTACCTTCGCTTGCTCTTGGAACCATGGATGCCTCGGTGCTGGAAATGGCTGAAGCGTACACCGGATTTGCAAACCATGGGAAGCCTTTACATGGAAAAGCACTTCTAAGGATAGAAAATTCGGATGGAAAAGTGCTGGAAACATTTCAATCCAACAACAAAGAGCAGCAGGTAGTGGACCAAAAAATTTCCGAGCAGGTAACCATGATGCTTCAAAATGTGGTTAACAGAGGAACGGCCCGCTCGCTAAAGGAAAACTTTAATTTTTCAGGAGATGTAGCAGGTAAAACCGGTACTACCCAGGATCATGCCGATGGTTGGTTTGTGGGTTATACCCCTAACCTTGTTTTTGCCAGTTGGGTGGGAGCGGAGTATCCCTCGGTGCATTTCGAAGATATGACTTATGGCCAGGGGGCCGCAACAGCTCTTCCCATCGCCGGATATTTTCTTGATGAACTGTATGCCCATCACCCGGGTACCAAATATCTGGCAAAATTCAATTACAGCCAGATCGATCCTTCCGCATACGACTGTCCCGATTACAGGGATGAAGCACCGGGCTTCTTTGAAAAGCTACTGGATGCCCTGAAAAAAGACCGGGATAAACGCAAGAAAGAAAAGAAGAAAAATTTTATTGAAAAACTTATCGATAAATTTCATAAGAATAATGATGAGTAAAGAGAATTAAAAGGGGATCAAAAAAATTTTTTAAACTTTTTCAATAAATGCTTGTTGAATTTCTTGAATAACTTACATTTGTACAAGAATAAATTAATAAAATTGTTATGAAAGAAGGAAAAGTAAAATTTTTTAATGAATCCAGAGGTTTCGGCTTCATTAAGGACACAGAATCGGACAACGAATACTTCGTACATGTTTCAGGCCTGGTGGATAATATACAGGAAGATGACGAAGTGACCTTCGAACTGAAAGAAGGCAGAAAAGGATTGAATGCGGTAAATGTTAAACGGGTATAAATAAAAAATATACATCGGTTTATAAATTTACACTAATGTAATCCTAAGCTTCACAAAATTTTTTGTGAAGCTTTTTTTATTTATGGAATTTTTTTATATTGACCAACGAATTGGAGATGGCTTTGTCGCAGGGAAAAGGATATATACAAGTTATTTAAATCCAGCATCCTGGCAACATCAAGGAGAAAAAAAACAAAACCAGCATATAATGTCTAATTAAACTTCAGAGCGATGAAAATGCAATTTTCAGAATTATTCGAGATCAGCAACAGACTTATACGTCCCAGGGTAACAGTTGAAATAGGAGGCGTTAAACTAGAGGAGGGGAAATCCTATAGAGATGGTGCCTCTTCACTTGGTGTTGAACTGTTAAAGCACAGAAATTCTTCTTTTGATGTAATTAAGGAAAACAACGTCTATAAGGTTCAAACCATTTACGATTGATCAAGAGATAAAATTTTATTTATAATTGGCAGGATAACACATTACATTATCTGGTTTTATAATGTACAAAGCTTACCGTTTCCCTTCATTCATAAGAGAAAGAAAGGAAAGCATGGTTGCTTTTGTATGAAAGGATCCGTGGTTCACAATAACTTACTATTCTTCACAAGCTGCATGAAAATAGGATAACGCTCCATCGACAAATTCATAATTGATTTCAATGGAATTGCAGCACACTTCGCATTCTTCATAGTACTTCTGTTTTGAAACCGAAGGATCCAGGAACACCGAAATTTTTGTCCCGCAATAAGGACAAAGAAACTTTTTTTCTTTCAAATCATATTTCATAATATCAACTGAATTGAATTTTACCCGTCTACCTTCCGAAAAGATACGATAAATTTTTAATATAA
>JAGXLC010000005.1:9113-38008 GCA_018334875.1 Bacteroidales bacterium
ATAAAAAGATATTGGAGACTTTAATTCGATTTTTTTTCTTTTAACCTTCTATTCAGAATGGTTACCCTTTGGGTTCTGGCTGTTATTCTTTTTAATCCGCTCTTCAATTTTTTTCAGTGCTTTATAATGGTTCCAGGGATTAAAATTCTTCATCATCTTTCCTTTGGTGTACTCCAGGTATTCCTGTATCTGATCAAATATTTCGGTATAGTCAAAATATTTGTTGTTGTGTTCTTTGTTGATTTCCAACACATCGATAAGAATTTCCAGTTGCATTTTGCTCAGATATTGCACCTCCGTACCCTCTGATTCTACTTCGGGACATTCAACAGTAAGAAAAAAATCTCCGTCGGAGAGCTCTTTAAGCAGCATCTTTTTAAACCGTACCTTGCCGTAATTTTTCAGGAAATTCACATAATTCGTTCTTTTGATATGGTCTCCTTCGCGGATATAAGTATAAGAATCATCAAAATGCTTTTTGAGCTGATTATAGGTTTTGTTCAAAAGGAGTTTTTTCTGATATACCAGGCTGAAATCTCTCTGGGTACTCATAATATGCGGTTTTATATAATAATTAAACGCTGAATTTATTCATACAATTATACAAAAAATACACCGTGATTGATAAAACTATTGAAGCGTAATGGTAGGAACCAGGAAAATGAATATGCAGTAAGACAATAACCGGTCCAAAGCATTGGCTTTTACGGATGAAGAGCTATAAAATCCCGATGAATAAAGCCGGTTAAAACCCGAATATCCCCGCTAGATGGTTCAGTCCATACAAAGTGCCCGCAATCCAAACGATACTCAGGAATAAAGACGGGATGAGAAAAATTATCTGTTTTATTATAGTCCGATTTTTTTTGAATTTCACAAGGGAAGTTGTACGTTTATAAATTAAGATGGTCAAAGTTTATCATCTGACAAACAAGGAGAAATGTAATATTCAATGGATGTCACTATTAAAGAAATAAAATCGAAGCGGGAATTAAAGCGTTTTATCGAATTTCCAAACAGGCTTTACAAAAACAATGAATATTTCGTTCCCGCATTGTTCAGGCAAGAACTGAAAACACTCTCGGAGAAAGACAATCCTGCATTTGAATTTTGTGAAGCCAGATACTGGATGGCTTATAAGGGAAACCAGATAGCAGGCAGAATAGCCGGTATCATCAACCACAAGTACAACAAAAAGATAAGTGAAAAGTGTGCCCGCTTTGGCTGGCTGGATTTCACCGAAGATGAGGAAGTATTTCGAAAACTAATGGAAACGGTTGCAAACTGGGCCGTACGGAAAGGCACCCATTGCATACATGGACCCCTTGGATTTACCTCATTTGATGCTTCCGGTGTCCTCATTGAAGGCTTCAGCGAACTGCCCACCTCATTCGGGCATTATAATTTCCCTTACTACCCGGAGTTCATTGAACGGCAGGGATATAAAAAGGATATTGACTGGCTGGAGTATAATGTCAGGGTACCTGAAAAAGTTCCGGAAAATTTTGTCAAAACGGCAAAGCTTATTAAGAAGCGTTATCAGTTGGAGCGTGTCGAATTCAAAAATAAAAAGGAGTTCTTAAAGTATGTGGATGACATCTTTCGTCTGGTAAACAGGGAATATGCTCACCTGTATTCATTTTCGGAGTTGACCGATAGCCAGATTGAACAATTGAAAGATCAATTTATACCTCTGATAAAACTCGAATACGTATCGGTTATCGTAAACTCGGAAAATAAAGTCGTCGGACTGGGGATATGTATGCCATCCCTTTCGAAAGCCTTAAAAAAATCGAGGGGAAAGCTTTTTCCGTTAGGTATTTCCAGAATCCTTCATGCACTGAGAAATAACGATACCATAGACACCCTGTTGATTGCCGTGGATAAACAATACCGTGATAAGGGTGTTAACGCCATCATATTTGATGACATCGGAAACGCTTTCATACGGAACGGGATCACCAATATAGAATCGAACCGGGAGCTGGAAAGCAATTACAGCGTGAACAACCTGTGGAAAAAATTTGATTACAGGCAGCATAAGCGGGCCAGGTGTTACTGTAAGTATCTCTAGTGTTGCTTGTATCTGAATTGATTAGGAATGGCTGCAGTTGGCAGGGGAATATAAAAGTCATTAAGTCATTGATGGCCATTATGTGTTTATCCGTCAAAGATGGATAAGTTTGGTTGTATTCGCAGAATTAGTTGATAATATCTGTATATCAACTTTTCTCAGCCATATACTCTTTCTGTCAAGCATCCGTTGATCCTGTCAGCCGTTTCAAGTCATTGCCAGAAGTCAATATTTTTTGCCATCAATTTATAGCCACTGCCAAAGATGTATTTTTACTGCCAGAGATTTAATTTTGCTGGCAAACATTTGGATTTACTGCCGGTAATCTGTTTTTATTTGTCATCAATTTTTAACCACTGCCAGGGATTTAATTTTACCGGCAGCATTCTGATTTTTGCTGGCAATCATTTAAAATTACTGCCAGCAATTAAAAGTTACTTGCAGCAATTTAAAATTACTGCCGGCATTCTATTTTTGCTGCCACCAATTTAAATTTACTGCCAGCAGTTATCACCTCGTGATAACCTGTGGCAGCGCCTATAAATTCCCAACAGCAGCTATAAATTGTCAACAGCATTTTTTAATTATTGGCAGCAATTGTAAATTGTCAACAGCATTTAGAAAATATTAACAGTGATTGATCAATACCACCAGCATGTAGAAATTCCTGGCAGTATTGATAGCTTGGCGGCGGGTATTTTATTCTTAAGAGGTTCCCTTTATATAAGACCTACAGAGAGATCAGGTCAAAAGCCTTCCATATAAAACCCAAAAGGTTCGTTCTACCTCAGATAAATGGTTTTACCGGTTTCAGCCGACTGACGGGCTGCATCAAGGATCTCAACCACCCGCAGGTTGTTTTCCAGCGAATACAGGCCATAAGGATCAACCTGTATTTTCCCGTTGATCACATCTGCAAAATAATTAAAGGGGTCTTCATAAACCGCAACATCATCAGCAGTAACCCGCAACTTTTTTTCGTCCTGTATCTCTCTTGAACGGATCCGCATATCACGGTTGTTATCGGCTTTGATATACCCGTCGGTTCCGTATATTTCCATATCCTTGCGGCTGAACGGCCAGTTCCAGGAAGCCTGAATGATGCATTTCGATTCGGGATAGGAGACAATGATGGTGGCTTCATCATCCACTTCCGGATAAATTTCGGGCTTATAGTGCCGGGTGACTGCAGTGACCGAAACAGGCTTTTTGCCTTTGGTGAGGGCAGTCATAATATTGGCCCCGTAGCAGCCAAAATCAATAATGGCACCGCCGCCATTTAAAACCGGATCAGTCAGCCACTCCAGGAAGATCTGGCTGCAGCCGATTTCTACCGGTCCACGGTGTCCGTGATGAAAAACCGCCTTTCGCAACTGCCCGGTAAAATTGTCTTCCTGTACCATGTTCAACGATTTGATGGTGGTGGGATACCAGGAAGTTTCATAATTGGTGAGCAGATGAATGTCGTGCTTTTTGGCTAGTTTCTCCATCCGTCGGGCGTGTTTCATACTCACGGCCAGTGGCTTTTCAACCATCACATCGATACCGCGGGGGGCGCAGGCTTCAACAACTGCCAGGTGGGCATGGATCGAGCCAAACGCAGCAACGGCTTCAGGTTGGGTTTCATCCAGCAGGACTTCCAGGTTATGATAAATCATATCATCTGACAAATCGTACTGACCGGCCCGTTTTTGAGTCACCGTGCGGCTGGAGTCATAAACACCGACCAGCTTAAAATTACCATTATCAGGCCTGTCTAAGATAAAGGAAATGTGGCCGTGGCTCATTCCGGCAACTGCCAGCCGTATGGGTTCCTGATTGTTTGGGGCTGCATTTGCAGAATGACTCATGACAAAGAACAATAGAAAGAATAATGCAATTTGTTTCATAGGTTGAATGTTTGGGATGATAAACTGACTTAACAAATGTACGGATTTTGCTTCGGATTGGGTTAAGTTTTGAAAAATTACTCTTGCAAAACGGTTTGTCAGAGCTGCGCAGGGAAATCAAATATATAACATTGTTAGTTCAAATATTATCCGTGCATATCTGTCATATCTGTGTCATCTGTGTTCCTACATTTTTATATATTTTTGTCCGATAATTAATATTATGTTAAATAGAATTTATTAAATTGAAGGGGAACCGATCTGGCTCCCCTTCAATAATCGTCTGCTTAATATTATGTGATTATTGATCTTGCTCTTCTCCCTGGCTTTCTCCGCTGCTGCCCTTGATCTGTTCAAGCTTTTTACTGACCTGCTTGTACTTTTTGATATACTTTTCATCCTGCGTACGCAGGCGATAATAAAGCGTTTTCAGCGTGCCGAGCACGTTTTGATCCTGCGGTTTTACCTCAAGGGCTCTTTCCATATACGGCAGCGCCTGCTTGAAGTATTCATTGGCTTCTTCTCTAAGTTTCTTGTACTCAGAATCGTCCTTCACCTTATTGGCTTTAGTAACCAGGTCGACCCCCTCGTTAAAGTACAGCACCCCGAGGTTGTAAAGGGCCATATGCAATTCGGGATCCCGTTCAAGTGCTTTTTTGTATCTATCCTTTGCTTTTTCATTTTCATCCATCTGGTCATATATCTGTCCCTCGGCAGCAAAGTACTGAGGATTATCAGGAAATTGCTTCTGGGCTTCCTCTATATACTTTAAAGCATCTTCAGGATGATCGGTATTTAACAGATAATAATTGATCAGGCTGGCAAGCATGTCTTCATTTGACGGGTATTTATTAAACCCGTCCTTTAGCGCTTCCACAGCCTTGGTGGAATCGCCGGCCTGGAGATAAGCGTTATTCAGGAGAAGGTAGGTCCTCTCCTCTCCGTAATCATACTCAGCGGACATGTCGTAGTATTTGGCGGCTTTTTCCCAGTCTTTCATATTCTGAGCTGCAATACCGGCATTGAACATGATGGCTGTATCCACCTGGCCTTCAAATATAGGCATGTCGGATACCTCCAGGGCATATTTGAAATTCCTGAAAGCTCCTTCATAATCATTGTTCTTGAATGCCTCCACTCCGTCATTGATAAAATACTTATGGAGATTGAACATGGCTGCATCAATGCTGCCGGTAAACTGGTCATCTTCATCCATCTCATAGGCTTTCTCATATTGGTCAAAAGCCTTGAACAAGGGATCTTCCACCAGATCATTGAACTCGCTGTTGTCTGATTCGTATATCGATTGATATACATATCCTCTGGCATAGTAAGTTTTTGGCCAGTCCTTGGTCTCTTCCAGTTTCGTAGCTTTTTCCACCGACTTTAACGCCGTATCCAGTCTTTCACCGTCTTCAGCCCAGGTAATTGCCCGGTTCACATACATTTTATCACTACAGCTACTAATGATCAATACTATGAGTCCGAGCATAAAGGCTGGAAATAAGATCTTTTTTGGTTTCATGTTATTCATTTTTATGTTTTTTGATTCCATTTTGTTTTCGCGGCAAAAATATAACTTTTATTGAATTTCGTCAAAATTCCTCATAAAATATTGAAGGAATTTATTTTGAGCATCTCCACTTTTTACTTTTCACCATTGTTATCTGTCCCATCATCCCTTCCGTTGTTGTCTTCTTTCCCGAATTGTTCTTCCTGTTGTTCTTCCAGATGAATCTGGCTGACAGCAGCAATAGAATCTCCGTTTCTGAGATTAAGGAGCTTCACCCCTTGTGCGGCACGACCTGTAATCCGGATATCTGAAACGGCCAGGCGAATGGTCATACCGGAGCGGTTGATGATCATCAGATCGTTCTTGTTGGCCACTCCTTTAATGGCTACGAGTTTACCTGTGCGTTTGGTAATGTTCATTGTTTTAACGCCTTTGCCACCCCGGTTGGTTATTCTGTAATCCTCCAATTTTGAGCGTTTGCCGTAACCTTTATCGGAAACCACCAGGATGTTCTGCTCTCCTTCTTCAATACAAACCATTCCTACCACTTCATTCTCTTCGGAAGAGAGGGTCATCCCTCTTACACCGGCAGCAGTCCTGCCTACGGCCCTGACATTTTTCTCATTGAAACGAATGGCTTTGCCTTCTTTGGAAGCAAGGATGATATCACTTTCGCCTGTTGTAAGTTTGGCCTCAAGCAACTGATCACCTTCCCGTATAGTAATGGCATTGACGCCATTCTGACGTGGCCGTGAATAGGCTTTCAGTGAAGTTTTTTTGATAATGCCGCGTTTTGTACACAGCAGGATGTAATTGTTATTTACATAATCCTCATCCTGAAGGGTTTTTACATTGATGTGGGTCTGAACCTTGTCATCCGGTGCGATATTGATTAAATTCTGTATGGCCCGGCCCTTGGAATTTCTGGATCCCTCCGGGATTTCATACACTTTTAACCAGTAACAACGACCGGACTCAGTAAAGAAAAGTATGGTGTTGTGCATCGAAGCAATGAACATATGCTCCAGAAAATCCTGGTCTCTGGTATTGCCTCCTTTCACACCTACTCCTCCTCTGCCCTGCTTTTTGTATTCCGTTACCGGTGTTCTTTTGATATACCCAAGGTGGGATATGGTCACCACCATATCTTCATCGGCGTAGAAATCTTCGGGATTGAATTCTCCTGCTTCATATTCGATAGCCGTTCTGCGTTCGTCACCATATTGTTCTTTTATTTCAAAAAGCTCATCTTTAATGATCTTCATGCGCAGGCTCTCATCTTCCAGCACGCTTTTCAGATAATTGATCTGTTTGAGCAGTTCGGCGTGTTCTTCTTTGACCTTATTCCTTTCCAGGCCCGTCAGTTTCTGCAACCGCATATCCAGGATGGCCCTGGCCTGCGCTTCGGAAAGCTCATAACGGCTCATCAATTCATTCCTGGCTGTCTCCGGGGTATCAGAATTGCGAATCAGGGTGATCACTTCATCCAGATGATCCAAAGCCACAAGCAACCCTTCCAGGATGTGCGCCCGTTCCTCGGCCTGACGGAGTTCATATTGGGTTCGGCGCACCACAACATCATGGCGGTGCTCCACAAACTTTTCAATCAGATCTTTCAGATTCAAGAGCTTCGGCCTGCCATTCACCAGTGCAATGTTGTTGACGCCAAAACTGGTCTGAAGCTGGGTTTGCTTATAAAGCTTATTTAAAACGATATTTGCCACGGCATCCCGCTTCAGCTCATAAACAATGCGGGTGCCTTCCCGGTCCGACTCATCATTGACATTGGCTACCCCTTCAATTTTTTTGTCATTGATCAGGTCTGCCGTTTTTCTGATCATTTCAGCCTTATTCACCAGGAAAGGTACCTCGGTCACCACAATTTTTTCTTTTCCGCTATTATCGGTTTCTATAGTGGCTTTTCCCCTGAGCAGGACCTTTCCCCTTCCCGTCCGGTAAGCGTCTTTTACTCCCTGCATCCCGTAAATGATTCCACCGGTTGGAAAATCAGGAGCCTGGATGGTTTCGGCAAGTTCATCCACCGATACCTCCCGGTTGTCAATATATTGAATAATGGCATCAATGCTGTTGGAGAGATTGTGCGGTGGCATATTGGTTGCCATACCCACAGCAATACCTGAAGCTCCGTTAATGATGAGATTGGGAATTCTTGTGGGAAGAACGGTGGGTTCTTTCAGTGTATCGTCAAAATTCAACTGAAAATCAACCGTTTCCTTATCAATATCCTTCAGGGTTTCGGCCGATATCCTTTGCAGGCGGGCCTCGGTATATCTCATGGCCGCCGGCCCGTCCCCATCCATGGAGCCGAAATTTCCCTGTCCGTCTACAAGCTGATAACGCAGGGACCAGGGCTGGGCCATACGAACCATTGATTCATATACAGAGGAATCGCCGTGAGGATGGTATTTACCCAATACCTCCCCTACAATTCTCGCTGATTTTTTGTACGACCTGTTTTGATAAAGACCGAGTTCCGACATTCCGAACAAAACCCGCCTCTGAACGGGTTTCAAACCATCCCTTACATCCGGTAAAGCCCGCGAAACAATCACACTCATTGAATAATCAATGTATGCGGACTTCATTTCATCTTCAATGTTGATTTTTATAAGTCTTTCTTCCTCTGCCATAATCTCATTATCAGTTTGATACAAATATTTTAACTGTAACTTTGAATCAGATGCAAATTTACTAAATTCGACTCAATATTACGGTGCCCTTTCCGATAATATTTCAAACTTTATTAACAATAAACTGTTTAAATTCTGAGTATGGCATTTTATTTATAGATTTTAGGTATAGATTTTGTATTTTTGTACCATAAAATATATAATAAGTACTGAACAAGAAAAACCTGTATTTGTAATACAATTTGTATAATTAAAGATTCGTTTGATTTAAATATTTAAGAAAATATGGTTGTGGAACTTACTAAAGTACCTTAACCAAAGAAAGGAGACAAGATTACATATGGATGCAAAATTTTCACAAAGGATTAAAGATGTATTAACCTATAGTAAGGAGGAAGCTGTTCGTCTCGGTAATGCCTATATCGGCACGGAGCATCTTCTGCTTGGAATGTTGAGGGAAGGAGAAGGCCTGGCTATAGACTTACTGGAATCGTTTGATGTGGACTTAATTCATCTGAAAAAGATGGTTGAAGACCGTATCAGGACGAACGACAAAGTAATGACAGAGACAGAGAACATTCCTTTATACAAGACAGCCGAGCGAGCCTTAAAACTGGTATATCTTGAAGCCAAATCGTTCAACAGCAGTACCATTAATACGGGACATCTTATACTTGCCATACTGAAAGACCAGAACAGTTTGGTAACACAACTGTTAAGTGAGTTCGATATAGAATATGATGACGTAAGGCTCGAACTGGAAAGCACGTATAAAGAAACGGAATCAAAAGCAGATTTCGGTGAGGAGGAAGATGACATTCCTTTCGGAGGCAGCAAAAAAGGTCAGCATTCGGAAGGTCAGGCAAAGTCTGATACGCCCGTGCTGGATAATTTTGGCATGGATCTGACCAAAGCGGCTGAAGATAACTCTCTCGATCCCATTGTAGGACGGGATGAGGAAATAGAGCGCCTCGCTCAGATTTTAAGCCGGAGGAAAAAGAACAATCCGGTGCTTATCGGAGAACCCGGAGTTGGTAAATCGGCCATTGTAGAAGGTCTGGCCATGCGAATCGTTCAAAGAAAGGTATCCAGGGTACTTTTTGAAAAACGCGTGGTTATTCTGGATCTGGCTTCAATAGTAGCAGGCACCAAGTACAGGGGGCAGTTTGAAGAGAGGATGAAGGCCATATTGAATGAGCTTTCAAAAAACCCCAACATCATTCTCTTTATTGATGAGATTCATACCATTGTGGGCGCCGGTGGAGCTACCGGTTCACTGGATGCGGCCAACATGCTTAAGCCTGCATTGGCCAGGGGAGAAATACAAACCATCGGAGCCACCACACTGGACGAATATCGTCAGCATATTGAAAAAGACGGTGCCCTGGAAAGAAGATTCCAGAAGGTTATGGTAGATCCTACCACACCGGAGGAAACCAGTGAGATCCTTAATAACATCAAGGAGCGGTATGAAGACCATCACAACGTACATTATACGGATGAGGCCATAAAAGCTTGTGTGTATCTTACTCAAAGGTATATCAGTGACCGCTATTTGCCCGATAAGGCCATTGATGCCATGGACGAGGCAGGTTCAAGGGTACATATTTCCAATATTGTTGTACCGCAGCGGATTCTGGATCTGGAACAGCAGATTGAAGATATCAAACAGAAAAAGATTGCCGCTGTGAAGAATCAAAATTTTGAATCTGCTGCAAATTACAGGGATTCGGAGAAAAAGATGCTGGCCAAACTGGAAGAAGAAAAGAACAACTGGGAAAAGGAATTGGAGAAAAACCGGGAAACGGTAACCGAAGAAGAAGTTGCCCAGGTTGTAGCTATGATGACCGGTGTACCTGTGCAGCGGATAGCCCAGGCTGAAGGGACCCGGCTTATGAAAATGAATGAAGAATTGAGAAAGAATGTGGTTGGCCAGGATGAAGCCATTGAAAAAGTAGTGAAGGCTATCCGGAGAAACCGCGCAGGATTGAAAGATCCGAACAAGCCCATTGGTACATTCATCTTCCTGGGGCCGACTGGTGTTGGTAAGACACAGATGGCCAAAATACTTACCCAGTATCTGTTTGATTCTACGGATAACCTCATTAGAATGGACATGAGCGAATACATGGAGAAATTCAGCGTGTCCAGACTGGTTGGTGCACCTCCGGGATATATTGGATATGAAGAAGGCGGTCAGCTTACTGAAAAGGTACGAAGAAAACCCTATTCAGTAATCCTGCTCGACGAAATAGAAAAGGCACACCCCGATGTTTTCCATCTGATGCTGCAGGTACTGGATGAAGGTCAGCTTACTGACAGTCTTGGAAGACGGGTGGATTTCCGAAATACCATTATCATAATGACTTCCAATATCGGAAGCCGGCAGTTGAAAGACTTTGGAAAAGGTGTTGGTTTCGAAACCCAATCCAGGAACATGTCCGGCAACGAAATCGCAAAAGGGGTGATAGAAAAAGCCTTAAAGCGGTCATTTGCCCCGGAATTCCTGAACAGACTCGATGACGTAATTATCTTCAACTCACTGAGTAAAGAAAACATTTATGAAATTATCGATATTGAACTTCAGGGATTGTATGACCGTGTGCATAATCTGGGTTATGAAGTTCAACTATCGGACAACGCCAAAAATTATATTGCTGACAAAGGATATGATGCCCAGTTTGGAGCACGACCTTTAAAACGGGCTATACAGAAATATGTGGAAGATCCGATGGCTGAAACAATTATTAAGCAGGGGATTCAGGAAGGAGATCTGTTGAAGGTGGATTATGACGAGGAGAACGATCAGATCACCATTGATGTGGCAAAAGGACAAAAGTCAGAGGTGGAATCCGGTTCTGAATCTGAATCCGAGGCCGAATCTCCTGACGACGACGATTCAGTATCTACAGATCTATCAAAAAAGACAAAAAACAATAAAAATTAATAGCTATGGAAACAAATCAAAATAAAGTCACCCTTAAGGGTAATCCGGTTACCCTTAAAGGAAACGAAATCAAGGAAGGCGATAAAGCTCCGGATTTCACAGTTCTGGATAATGGATTGAATCCCGTTAAATTATCTGATTATAAGGGAAAGGTAAAGATATTATCGGTGTTTTCTTCAGTGGATACAAGCGTATGCTCTAAACAGAACCGGAGATTTAACCAGAAAGCAGCAGGATTAAGTGATGATATCGAGATTCTGGCTATATCGAATGACTTGCCGTTTGCGCTCAACCGGTTTTGTGATGCTGAAGGCATCGACAAGGTAACGACCTTGTCTGATCACAAGGATGTGGATTTTGGTACCAACTACGGATTTCTGATAGACGAATCGAGGTTGCTGGCGCGGGGTGTAGTAGTTGTAGATCAGAACGATGTAGTAAAATATGTGGAATATGTCCCGGAGATAGGTCATGAACCTGATTACGATTCCGCATTGAATGCCGCCAAGAGTTTGGTTTAGTTGTAAATTTTCGATACAGCGGTACAGTATACAAACCTGCGGGAATTTTCCCCGCAGGTTTTTTTATTTAGAGTCTGTCTATAATATCCGCTGGCTGCGTTATGCTCGTTTTTCATGCCAGTCAATTACATCTGGTAGAGACGCACGGCCGTGCGTCTCTACATTTGGCATTCAAAACTCGCAAGCCTTGCCAGCGAACATTCTAGACGAGACTCTTTCAAATCTCATTGACTTTATGGACAAACGCTATTAAATCTTTGCTGCATTTCCTTGACCAATGTGTTTGGCAATTGCTTGCTTAGTTTAAGGGTCTAGATTCCGGTTCTCCACTATCGTTACGGCCGGAATGAAACCATGGCTGGGTACCGGCGAGATTCATCATTCCTGACGAAGCGGCAGCGAAGATCAGGAATCTATGCTGATGCTATGGGATTTTCTATCTCAAATACATTGTTCTGCTGTCCTTCAAAGTATAGATTCCGGCTTTTGCTAAGTCCACATCTGAATGACCATTATATTACCCTGCCAACTGCAGCTTCTGGTTTTGTCAAATGATTTGCTGCTTAATGCTTAATTAATGCTTAATGATGGCCTACTACTTCACCAAACAAATCATAGGCTGCTGCGCTATGAATTTTTGTCCTGTAAAAATTTCCGACAGCAATTGAATTGTCAGGTGTTTTTTCAATGATCACCTCATTATCTACTTCGGGCGCGTCGGCTTCGGTACGTCCGTAATAATACTGTTCATCCTCCCTGTCAATGAGAACAGGCAATGTTTTTCCAACCTTTCCGAGATTTTTTCTGTAGGAGATATCCTGCTGCAATTGCATGATCTCGTCCGATCTCTGCTTTTTTATGTGCTGAGGTATATCATCCTCATAACGGAGCGCCGAATAGGTGCCTTCTTCTTCCGAATACACAAATACTCCAAGTCGGTCGAATTGCACTTCTCTTACAAATTCCATCAGATGCCGAAAATCTTCCTCGGTTTCGCCGGGGTGGCCAACTAATAAAGTAGTCCTTAAGGTGATTTCCGGTATATGTTTTTTTATCAAATCAATAAGTTTATAAGTTTGCTTTGAATTGATGCCCCTGCGCATCTTTTTTAGCACCTTATCACTGATGTGCTGAAACGGGATATCGAGATAACTGCAGATATTGGATTGGCGGGCCATGGTATGAATTACTTTTTCGGGAAAACCCGCGGGATAAGTATATAAAAGCCGAATCCAGGGAAATGTATCAGTAACGGATAATGTCTCAAGCACTTCTGAGAGCGTGCTTTTTTTGTATAAGTCATAGCCATAATAAGTTAAATCCTGAGCAATAAGGTTAACCTCCTGAACACCCTTTTCAGAAAGATAACCAGCTTCCCTTTCAATTTCTTTTAAAGGTTTTGACCTATAACTGCCTTTTATGTAAGGGATTGAGCAAAAGGAACATTTTCTGTCACAACCTTCGGCAATTTTCAGATAGGCATAATGCTTCGGGGTAGCCAGATTGCGTTGGTAGCTATAATTTCCGTAATAAGCGGCATTGAGATCTTTAAGAATCTTTTCCTGTTCATAAACCCCATAAAAGCCATCTGCCTCAGGAATTTCCTGCTCCAGCTCTGTTTTATATCTCTGAGACAAGCATCCGATCACATAAAGGCTTTTCAACTTACCTTCAGTTTTTCTCCGGGCATATTCCAGAATGGTTTCAATGGATTCCTGTTTGGCATCGTTGATAAACCCACAGGTGTTGATGATGACAACTTCTCTTTCATCTGGCTTTTCAAAAGCAACATCATAGCCGTTAAGAGTAAGCTGTCGGGATAACTGCTCGGAATCCACCAGATTTTTGGCACATCCCAGGCTTACAATATTGACACCGGGCCTTTTCATCTACTTTTGCCTGCTTCTATTCTTCCTTGAACAATGAATCTACAAAGGCTTCTCTGTCAAATATCTGTAGATCTTCCAGTTTTTCGCCTATACCAATATATTTAACAGGTACATTGAATTGATCGGAAACGCCAATGACCACTCCTCCTTTGGCCGTACCATCTAATTTAGTCACTGCAAGAGCATTGACTTCTGTAATGTTGGTAAATTGTTTGGCTTGTTCAAAGGCATTTTGGCCGGTTGAACCGTCCATAATCAGTAAAACCTCATGCGGAGCTTCGGGAATAACCTTTTTCATGACCCGTTTGATCTTGGCAAGCTCATTCATCAGGTTGGTCTTATTGTGCAGTCGACCGGCCGTATCGATTATCACCACATCGGCATTATTTGATCTGGCCGAGCTCAACGTATCATATGCCACTGAAGCCGGGTCGGAACCCATGTTCTGTTTAACCAGAGGCACGCCTACACGATCGGCCCATATTTTAAGCTGATCAATTGCAGCAGCCCGATAGGTATCAGCAGCTCCAAGATAAACTTTTTTACCACTGTTTTTAAACTGATGGGCCAATTTTCCGATGGTTGTGGTTTTACCCACTCCGTTCACACCAACAACCATAATGACATAGGGTCCGTTTTGGGCCTGAAAGTTGGTATTCGGATCTTGCGCATTTTCCTTTAACAACCCGGTAATCTCTTCTCTCAATATAGTATTGAGTTCGTTGATATTTAAATATTTATCCTTGGCAACCCGGTTTTCAATTCTTTGTATGATTTTAAGGGTGGTATCCACGCCCACATCTGAAGAGATTAAGACTTCTTCCAGATTGTCAAGGACCTCATCATCAACCCTGGACTTTCCTGCAACAGCCCGGCCCATCTTTTTGAAAACATTTTCCTTTGTTTTTTCCAGACCCTGGTCCAGCTTTTCTTTATCCTTTGAAAATATACCAAATAAAGCCATTTTTTACTTCCCGATTTTGATTCAGTTGAGAACGTGAGATACAAAATTAATAAAATAAACAAAAGCTCCCTTATATGAAAGGAAGCTTACATTCATTGAATCCGTATGTATGAAATTCCGGATTTTCTGATTAGGCTTTCTCAAAAAAATTCTTTACGTTCTCTTTATGCACCATTTTTTGTTCAAATGAATAGGTGCCTTTTTGTTTGTTTTTTACAGCCTTAATACATTTAATAAAATCTTTTCCTGCTGATGACTGAACCGATGCAACTGTTTTCTTAGCCATAACTCAACTTATTTAATTTCTTTATGAACAGTAACTTTTTTTAAGTAAGGATTATACTTTTTCAATTGCAACTTACTCGGGGTATTTTTCCGGTTTTTTGTGGTAATATATCTGGAAGCCCCCGGTACGTTGGTTTTTCTTTGTTCGGTGCATTCGAGTACTACCTGCACCCTGTCACCTTTTTTCTTAGTGGTCGCCATATCCGTAAT
This sequence comes from Bacteroidales bacterium, assembly GCA_018334875.1. NCBI lineage: Bacteria > Pseudomonadati > Bacteroidota > Bacteroidia > Bacteroidales > Bacteroidales bacterium. Next base: position 24,057 of record JAGXLC010000005.1, read on the forward strand.
TTTTAATATTTTTTAATATAACCGCTTTGCTTCGCTTCTTCAAGTGCGGATTTCAGGCCTTTTTTGTTAATGATTTTCATTCCTGCTGCGGATACATTCAACGTAACCCAGCGATTTTCTTCCTGAAAGTAAAAGCGTTTTTTAAACACATTGGGATAGAATACCCGCTTTTTCCGCTTGTTGGAATGGGCTACATGGTTACCCACAAGGCCTTTTTTCCCGGTTATTTGGCATATTCGTGACATGTTTCCTTTTTTTCTAAGTTTTTTAACGGTTTGCAAATTACGTTATTTTTCTTTACATTTTCAAATTATTTCCTATAAATTTTTTCATCTGCATGCAATATCATTTTCCTCAGCAAATTCAAAGCAGTATTGGTAGATTTTTCGATATTGACACCCCGGTTGCTTCCAAAAAAGTATTGATGAGCAGTTGTTTTTTTGCGGTTGGCAGCAGCTATCCAGGTGAGTCCGACCGGCTTTTCTTTTGTTCCCCCTGAAGGCCCTGCAATTCCTGAAACCGCAACTGCATAGTCTGTATCATAGAGCTCCATTACTCCTGCAGCCATTTCCTCTACCACCTCCTTGCTCACTGCGCCGAAGGTCTCCAGGGTTTCCTCCTTTATAGACAGCATCTGCATTTTGACATCATTGTTATAGGCTACAACCGACCCTGTAAAGTACCGGGAGCTACCTGCCACCGACACAATCCGGGCGGCAATGTTTCCTCCGGTGCAGCTTTCGGCCGTAGCTACCGAATGGCCCCGGGATATCAACATCTGTCCTATAACTTCCTCCAAAGTTTCATCACCAACATGAACCAGGTATTCAGGTATAATATCCTTTAATGCTTCAACTTTTTCTTCAAGTGTATGTTGTAGCCGTTCCGGATCATCCCCTTTGCCACTCATGCGCAGTTTAATCATGCCGGGTGAAGGCAGATAAGCCAGCGTAAGGGTCGATGGCAGGGATTCCTGCCAATCTTTCAATTTATCTGCCAAATAAGCTTCCGGTATGCCCTGAGTGATAATATTTTTATATTGATGGTATTTTTTGATAAAGGTGCTTCTAAAATGGGGCACTATGGATTCCTCCATCAATTGACGCATTTCGTAAGGTACCCCTGGCATAAAGACAAAGTGGGTATTGGCATGAGTGATCCAGATACCCGGTGCAGTCCCGATCGGATTAATGAATATCCTGCTTCCTTTAGGCGTTTTGGCTTGTTCCCGGTTTCTCCGGGTCAATTTATAGCCCCGCTCTGCAAGAAATTGCCGGATGCGTTCCAGCATGGCCTGATTTTCTTCCCACTGGCAATTAAAATAACGGGTAATGGCCCTTTTGGTAACATCATCGGCAGTAGGTCCCAACCCTCCGGTTATGAATACCAAATCCGCCCTCTGCCTGGCCTCATCCAGGCATTCTGCAAGATCTTCCTCATTGTCTCCGACAGAGGTGATCCTGCGAACATCAAATCCATTTAACGAAAGCTCTGAGGACATAAACTGTGCATTGGTATCGGCAATCTGTCCGATGAGTATTTCGTCGCCAATGGTAATAATTTCTGTTTTCATGCTTCAGCAGTCTGTTTTGAAGAAGATTTCAAAAACCTTAAGCGATCAAGCAAAGGTGGATGGGAATAATTGACAAAAACATAGATGGGATGAGGGGTTAGATTGCTTAAATTTTTAACTGATAGCTTCTTAAGGGCTCCAATTAAATAATTACTAAAACCATAGTCACTGGCAAACGCATCGGCTTGGTATTCAAATCTTCTCGACAGGTAATTCATACCAATGCCCAGCACCCTGGAAATTGGGCTGTATAAAAGGCCAAATGCAATCAGGCCAATATGAAAACCGGGCTGGCTTACTCCCAAAGCGCGGGACAAAACCGGATTATCAATGAATAATGACAGAATATACAAGGTAATCCCGGTTTGAATCACAGAAAGGACCAGGTTGGCCAGGGTATGTTTCTTTTTATAATGTCCGATTTCATGAGCCAAAACAGAAACAATTTCATTGCTTTTCAGCTCATCAATCAGTGTATCAAACAGAATGATCTTCTTCTTCCGGCCCAGTCCGCTGAAAAATGCATTGGCCTTGGTGGAGCGCTTAGAGCCATCCATGACAAATATGTCCTTCAGATTGAAGCCTGCCTGTCTGCTGAAGCTAAAAATGCTTGATTTCAGCTCACCTTCTTCAAGCCTGGAAAGCTTGTTAAAAAGCGGAAGAATCCACTGAGTATAAAACATCATCATAAACACGCTAAACAAGGTGATCAGGATCCAGGTATAAATCCAGAACATATCTTGTGTAACATGATAAAACCAAACCACAAGGGCAAGCAGACCACCTCCCAGGATTGCCGACAGCAACCATCCCTTCAGCTTATCGGTTATGAAGGTTTTAACAGTCATTGTGTTGAAGCCGTACTTTTGTTCAATGACAAACGTATCATAAACCGAAAAAGGAGTATTGATGATATCAAGCGCAAACATCAGTATTCCGAAAAATACAATGGGGATCAGAATGGAGTTGGAGGTGATGCTTCTGGCCAGTTGGTCAACAAATGCAAAACCATCGAAAAAAAGGAACAACAGGATGATAATCAGGTTGAAGGTGCTTGTTATCAGACGCATTTTCTGATTGTCCAGCTCATACTGTTGAGATTTCCTGTATTGTTCTTCGTTGTATATGCCTTTTAATTCTTCAGGCAGTTTGAGACTTATGTTTTTGGCATTCAGATGTTCCAGGATTCGTTCCAGAATAAAATCGGCTAGAAGAATACCAATAATTACATAAAAGAGAATTTCCGGCGTACTCATTTTACTGCTTATTTTTTAAGCAAACAAAATTAGGAAAAAAATACGGGAAAAAGGTAATTATCAGATGGGCATCTGTTGATCAATCTTTTCGAGTTTCTCTTTTCTTTCCTGAAGTTTATCCAGGTAATCACTGGTTCTTTTGGTATATCCAATATCCAATGCCTTTTCAGCCCATTCAATGGCCAGATCAATTTTTCCAAGCATTTCGCAAGCAAAGGCAATATTATGGGCAGCTCGGTAGGCAGCATCTTCACTGTTCAGCTTGAAATTTTTTTTCCATATATCGATGGCTTTTTGCCAGTTGTTATTTTCCACCTCTTCTCTTGCATGACGAAAATATCTGTTGCCGCGGATATAATAGAATCTTGATTCCTCTATCCAATAAGGGAACAATATATGGCCTATATCATTTCCCGACCAATAAGCAGCCGATGAAAAGGCTTCATTGATACCCACAAGTTCTCTAATTGCCTCTCTTTCATTACCTCCGAGTGCTTCCCATACAAATTGCTCTTCATAAGTGTGTTCATTGAAGATCGATTGAGAGGTGGGTTCGTAAATTTTCCATTCTACAAGAGAATGAATTTGATATACAAAATAAAAACCTTCATAGTCATAATCGTATACTATCTCCCGTTCCAGGCTGTCACTGAATTTTATCCGGTGAAATACCATCAGTGCATCCACATCTATACTGTCCGTAATTCGTTTGACCCGGCTCCATTCCACTGTATCTTTCCTGATGGTATCGGTATATTCCTCCAAAAGATTCAAAGCCCTTACATTGAATCGGGGAGATATTGCTGCAATATCTGTAATCCCTGTCCACAATTCCTTACCGGGAGTAGCCTCAATTTCATCATAGGTCCTGGTATTGATCGTTACCTCAGGTTCAGGCATAAGAATTCCCACAGAATACACATCCTCCGGAAAAGAAATGCCAGCGGGCTCCAGAACATCCGTGTTCATCTCACGAATGGGTGAACAGGAGAACAATATAAAAACCATTAAGGAAATACCAATTGCAACAAGTTTTCTCATAGTAATTGTCCAAATTACAAAAAATCCGGGAACCAGTCAAATCATTTTATTCCAAACCAAAACAACCGGTTCCCTTTGACATTCAATGGTTAAAACTATATCTAAAGTTAAATTACGTATTCATTCCGCCGCATACGTGAATGACCTGTCCAGTGATATACTCCGAAAGATCAGAAGCCAGGAACAAAGCGGTATTTGCAACATCTTCGGGTTTACCGCCTCTTTTCAGGGGAATATTATTGGCCCATTCATTTTTCACTTCCTCACTCAATTTACCGGTCATCTCCGTAATTATAAAACCAGGTGCCAAAGCGTTGCATCTTATATTTCTGGATCCCAATTCTTTGGCTACAGACTTGGTGAAACCAATAATCCCGGCCTTTGAGGCCGCATAGTTTGACTGGCCGGCATTTCCGCTAATACCAACCACAGAACTCATGTTGATAATCGATCCCGATTTTTGTTTGAGCATGCTCCGCTGAACTGCTTTTGTAAAATTGAATACCGATTTTAGGTTCACCTTTATCACTGCATCCCACTGATCCTCTGTCATTCTCATCAAAAGCGTATCCTGCGTAATACCAGCATTGTTGATCAGCACATCTATCTGCCCGAAATCTTTTAAAATTTCATTTACGGTATCCTCCGTTTTTTTAAAATCGCTGGCATCCGAAGCATATCCTTTACAATTAACACCCATCTGGTTAATTTGTTCTATGGTTTCCTCCATTTTTTCATTATACTCCAAATCGGTGATGGCTATGTTCGCACCATTTTCAGCAAATTTCAGGGCAATTGCTTTTCCGATGCCTCTGGCAGCTCCTGTAATTAATGCGGTTTTTCCTTCAACTAATTTCATAGTAATTCCTTTTTTGATTTGAGAACAAATTTAACAGCAAAATTATAATTATTATAAAAAGATGCTTATTTTAATTGAAGTGCGAATCCAACCTGGAATTTACAGATCTTAATATTAACCCCGACTTAGGTAGCCTGTCCCGAACTTGATTCGGGAAACTTAAATTTTTGAAAAAAATTTTAGTGAACCTTAGTCGCTGTCGGAGACAGTAATAATTCTTGAATTATTCGGGTTAAATCAATACTTCAATTAATTGAAATTATAATCGATATTTCAATAATTTTTAATTTTAAAACGACTAAGCAGTATAATGTATTTGACGGTTCAGGTCCGAAGTCATGTAGCAAAAAAATAAATGGTGGTCGTAACGGATCAAATTGAAAATTTAATTTATTTTCTTACAGTACTAAAAGATATATTATTTAAAGTAATAGTTCAAATTTAGTAACAACCAAAAACCCATCCGTGGTTTAAATAAGGAAACACCTGATAGCTAATCTGTTATTTGTATTTAAGATGGGTATGTAGCTAAATTTCTCAAACTGCTTTTCTTACATCCAACAGGGTAATTTCGTAGATTACTGATGTATAGGGAGGCACGATACCGGTGGAAGATCCTGTTTTTCCAAAGGCAACATCTGATTTCATTATAGCAAGGGCCCTTTCTCCTTCACGCATTCTACCAATTACTTCCTCCATACCTTTTATAACCTGCATTTCTTGACCATAGACAAATTCAAACGGTTTTTTTCTTTGTTTGGTTGAGTCAAAAAATTTCCCGTTTAAAAATTTTCCTTCATAATGTACCAATACGGTGTCACCTTTTTCTACTCCAGGCCCATTTCCTTCTTCAAGTGTTATGTGATAAATACCTGATTTTGTTCGATTTTCATTAAGCTCTTTTTCTTCCAGAAAATGTTGAAGCATTTCTTTTTCATAATCTCCAAAATCTTCTATCCATTTTAGGAATGCTTCCTTTTCTCTGATAAATTCTTCTTCACGCTGCACATCCATAAGGTTTACGGTAATTTTCATGCTATCCTCTTCTTGGAGAAAATCAGGAAGGGAGGTTTCCAGTGTTTTATTGAAAAAGGGATACGCCGGGATAATAAAAGTAGCTTTTTCTCCTTTTGAGAGCATCATTATACACTCATCAACAGAGCCTTTATACTTGGGGCGGGCTATCTTAACCGTCCTCCTTCCTTCGAAGAAAGTGGAATCTTCCATGGTTTGATAACTGAAATCGGCAGTAATGTAATCTCCGCTCTTAACTTGTTTTTCGTTTGATCCAAAGGAATGAAGTTTGTAGTAAACGCCGCTTTCGGTTTTGGAATAACCCGGATATTTTGTTTCATTACTGCAGGAAGAAAAAATGATAATATTTAATAAAGCAAACGGGATGAGAATCTTATTCATATTGTTCTTATTTATAAATTTAAGTACTATGGGGAAATTTTTCCCTTCGAAACTTCCTGCACGGTTAAATCATACACCAGTATAGCCCTGGCCGGTATTCTTTCAGAATCCCCCATAAGTCCGTGTGCTAAATGTGGTGGAATAATCAACCGAGCCTTATCACCCTGGCTAAGCAATTTCAATCCTTCATGGAGACCTGTCACTTCCTCTGTTGCTCCAACACGAAATATTTTTGCACCGGTAGAATCGGAAGTATAACAGAGCGTGCCATCCAGCAACCGGATCTCATAATCAAGCTTTACATAATCCCCTTCATTGACATTCGAACCGGTCTCGTTTTGATAAATCTGATACCAGAGCCCTGAACCTGTCTTTTGCATATTCCAGTCTCTTCTATTGATAAAGCTCCGTATTCTTTCCTCGTCTTTTTGGACCAGAAATTTGTTTACATCTTCCAGGCGCTTTCCGGCATTTTTTTTATTTACGGAAGATTTCGGAATTTCATCCTTCTGATAGGAATGATAGTAAGAACTGACAACGAGGATACCCCCTATAATAAGAACTGACAAAGCAATAATGATGATATATTTCTTTTTACCCCACATTGTGAATATGATTTTCCAGCAACTGTTTTTTATAATCAGGCAGGAGGTTTTCAAACTTTTCGAGGGTTTCATCCAGGGGAAATTCGGAATATCCACCTGCAGCATTCTTATGCCCGCCGCCGTTGAAATGTTGGGCTGCAAAAGTATTGGCTTGAAAATCACCCTTCGATCGAAAGGAAATCTTTATATGATCCTCCCGTTCAATAAATATAACTGAAAACATGATCCCCTTAATGGACAGCGGATAATTTACAAATCCTTCCGTATCGCCTGTTTTGTAATTAAATTGTTTGAGCTCATCCAAAGAGATGCTAATATAGGCGGCCCCAAATTCCGGGAAAACCCTCAGTTTTTGATAAAGACAATATCCCAGAAACCTCATTCTGTCAATGGAGTATTTATCGTAAACCCTCCAGTAAATTTTATCCTTGTCAATGCCGGTTTCTATAAGTTTGGAAACCACATAATATGTTTCCGGGAGGGAGCTGTTATAACTGAACGATCCGGTATCCGTCATAATACCTGTATAAAGACATGAAGCAACGGTTTTATTGATGGCCTTTTTTCCGCCAAGAGCGACCAGCAACTCATAAATTAATTCGGCGGTAGAACTTACCTGGGTGGTGCTTACAACAATATCGGCAAAATCTTCCGGATTTGGATGGTGATCCACCAATATTTTGGGAGTAGCTGAATTTTTTAAATTTTCTTCCAGTTGCTGCGTTCTATCCAGAACGTTGAAATCCAGAAATATAATCAGTTCGGCATTTGAAATCTTCTCAAGGGCTTGTTTATGATTCCTGGTGTCTACAATGATTTGCTCATTTCCCGGCAACCAGTAGAGAAAATCCGGATAATCATTCGGCACTATTACATTCACCTGATATCCTGAGGCATACAGATAATGGTAAAGGGCAAGTGAAGAGCCAATGGCGTCACCATCAGGATTAAAATGAGATACTATAAGAACATCCTGAACATTTGCCAAGTAATTTCGTATTGAAATAAATGAGGATGTATTGATTTTTTTCACAAAAAAGTTCGCCTTTATACTCTAAAAACTGACAAAATTAAAATAAATCATCAAAATTCGTATAAGTCATAAAAAATTTCTATTATTCGAATCCTTAAAACAATTTTTATGGAACAAACATTTGCCATTATCAAACCGAGAGCTTATGAAGAAAATCTTGCAGGAGCCATACTTAACATGATCACTTCTGCCGGTTTCAGGATATCCGGTATTAAAGCGCTCAAGCTGAACCGGGAACAGGCAGAAAATCTCTATGGCATCCATAACGGTAAAGCGTTTTATTCCAAACTGATCGAATTCATTACCTCTGGCCCTGTTATTGTTATGGCACTGGAAAAGGAAAATGCCATTGAAGATTTCAGAGATCTGATAGGCACCACCAACCCGGAAAAAGCTGAAGCCGGAACGGTAAGGCGTCTTTTTGGTCTGGATAAAACCAAGAATGCCATACATGCAGCCGATTCATCTGAAAACGCCCAAAAGGAAATAAATCTCTTTTTTTCAACGAATGAGCTTGTATAAAAGGTAATTAGAGTCTGTCTATAATATCCGCTGGCTGCGTTACGCTCGTTTTTCATGCCAGTCAATTATATTTGGTAGAGACGTACGGCCGTACGTCTCTACATTGGCATTCAAAACTCGCAAGCCTTGCCAGCGAACATTCTAGACGAGACTCTTTCAAATCTCCTTGACTTTATGGACAAACACTAATTATTTCAGAACAATATCTTCTATTATCTCTCCGCCGGCCTGTTCGTTCAGGCGCTTAACCAGATCGTCCCTGACCATGGAAAGCTCATTTCGTGCAATGGATGAATTGAGGTAAACAAATAGCTTCTTATCCTTAATATAAATTTTGTTTGTTTTATTGGAGATCATTTTACCGACAAGGGATTCCCAAGACTTGATCAACCTGACTTCTTTCAGTTTGTCATCAATATCCAATGCTTCCAGATATCTTTGGATTACCTCTCCAAGTGCTTGACTATTCTTCCTGCGCATGATGGTTTGTTTTTTTATTCTGTGATCTCACCGCTTTCTTTAACTCTAAATAAACGATAATCAATGTTGCGTTGGCTGAGTATGTTTAAAAGTTTTTCTTCGCTGGTATCCGTTATAAAGATCTGGCCGAAATTGTCATCGGAAACCAGGTGGATAATCTGCTCAACTCTTTGCTGATCAAATTTATCAAAAATATCGTCTAAAAGTAAAACAGGAGGCAAATCTTTTATTTTTTTTATGAATTCAAATTGAGCAAATTTAAGGGCCACCAGAAAAGTTTTCTGTTGGCCCTGAGAGCCGCTTTTCTTTATCGGGTGCCCTTCAATGGTGAGGTTAAGATCGTCCTTATGCACCCCTGTAGTAGTGTATTGAAGTATTCTGTCCTTTTCCATATTATCGGTAAGGAGTTTTCGCAACCCTTCCTTCTGAAGATGGGAGGAATATTCCAGACCCACCTTTTCTCTGTCTCCGGAAATGGTATTATAAAAAGTTTGGAAAACGGGTACAAGTTCCCTGGTGAATTGCTGTCGTTTTTCGTAGATATCCGAACCCAGGGATATCAATTGTTCATCCCAAATATCCAGTGTTTCGGGATTAAAATAATCTCTTTTTGCAAAATCCTTGAGCAGTTGGTTTCTTTGATTTAAGGCCCGGTTATAGCGTATGAGCTTCTCCAGGTAAGCCTTATCGTATTGTGAGATTACCCGGTCCAAATATTTTCTTCTTTCCTCACTGCCACCTGAGATCAGGTTCCCGTCAATCGGAGATATCATGACAACAGGCAGTAAACCTATGTGTTCGGAAAGTTTCCGGTAATTTTTTTTATTGCGTTTAAAAGTTTTCTTTTTGGCCTTATGGATAGAACAGTAGATTTTTTCAATCTTTTCCAACCGCATAAATTCGCCCTGTAAAACCGCAAATTCTTCGTTGTATCGGATGTTTTGAGAATCTACCGGATTGATATAGCTTTTACACATCGACAGATAGTAGATGGCATCAAGCAGGTTGGTTTTCCCTACGCCGTTGGCTCCAATAAAACAATTCATCTTTGAAGAAAATGTCAGATCAACCTGATAGTAGTTTTTAAAATTTGTCAGATACAACGATTTTAGATACATAAAGGGTTATTTAAAAAGGGGGCAAAAAAAGAAACATCACCAATTCTTAAAACGTTGGTAATTTTTTTAACCATGAATCTTTCTGTTTAAAGACAAAAAAATTACTTTTGCATTTCAAATTTCAAAATTAGACAAAAACATTAAAAAAAATGAGCAAAAAGAAAAAAGATAAACAACCAGAACAGCTTGAGTCAGTTGAAAGCGCATTGTCGCGAACCGAGCAATTTATTGAGAACAATCAAAAAATCATCACTACGGTGGTATTGGTTATTGTGATTCTGGTTGGAGCTTATTTACTCTTCACCCGATATTATTTGCAACCAATGGAAAATGAAGCAAGGGGGCAAATGTTCAGAGCAGAACAATATTTCGCGCGGGATTCATTTAATCTGGCTTTGAATGGTGATGGAAATTATCTGGGTTTTCTGGATATTATAGAAGAATATGGAATAACCAAATCAGCCAACCTTGCTCATTATTACACAGGTATTTCCTACCTTCGTCTCGGTCAATACGACAACGCCATAGAACATCTTGAGGATTTCAAGGTAAACGATAAAATTATCGAACCCCAGAAGTACGGGGCACTTGGAAATGCTTATCTGGAAAAGGGCAACCATGACAGGGCTCTTGATTACTATCAGGAGGCAATTGATTCCGACGATAATGCTTTTACCCGGCCGCTTTATATGAGTAAAGCCGCTTTTGTATATGAATTGGAGGGCGAATACCAACAAGCCATTGAACTTTATGAAGAAATTAAGCGCAAATATCCGGAATCCTCTCAGAGTGAAGAAGCCGATAAAAATATAGCGCGATTGAAAGTTCTTGCCGAGGAACAATAGGCAGATATTTCCCCCTGCCAAAAAGAGATTGGGAAATCATCTGCCACAACAATATAATAGACTGAATTATGGCGACTCATTTGAGAAATTTATCCGATAACCTCAATCAGGAGACCCCCTCCGCCTCCCAATTGCGTTTCGGTATTGTAGTAGCAGACTGGAACAGTGAAATCACGTCGAAATTAGAGGAAGGAGCCTTAAATCTTTTAAAAACTAAAGGAGCAGATGAAGACCATATTCTTGTCAATCATGTACCGGGAAGTATTGAACTCACCTTGGGAGCTCAATTGATGGCGGAATATCAGCAACTTGACGCCGTTATATGTTTGGGCTGTGTAATACAGGGCGAAACGCGCCACTTCGACTATGTATGCGATAGTGTAACCCAGGGAATCACCCAGTTAAATATCAAATACAATATTCCTTTCATTTATGGCGTGCTAACCACAGATAACTTCGAGCAGGCCCGGGACAGGGCAGGCGGAAAACACGGAAACAAGGGTGAAGAAGCTGCCGGCGCTGCGATCCGCATGGCCCATCTTAAAATGAAATTAAAAAACACTTAGGTTCCGGAAACATATTGCCGATGTAGCTCAGGCGGTTAGAGTGGCTGTTTCGTAAACAGCAGGTCGAGGGTTCGAGTCCCTCCATCGGCTCAATATTTCATAGTCCCTCACCTTTTAGCCCGGCATGTTGGTTTTTAGACCTTTATTTCATTATCTCTATGACAGCAAAACATTATGAGCTAGGTAAAGCCAATATCAACAGTTTATTGATCAAGCTGTCACTTCCCTCTATGTTGGCAATGTTCGCCAATGCCATCTACAACCTTGTAGATACCATTTTTGTAGGAAGAGGAGTAGGTTCACTGGGCATCGGTGCCGTGGCTATAGTGCTGCCCATTGTGGCCATTGTATCTTCATTTGCTCATCTTATAGGTATTGGTTCGGCTACATTGATGTCGAGGCAGTTGGGAGCCGGAAAGGAAAAATGGGTCAACCGGATTGCAGGCAATGGCATGTTCCTGGTTATTTTGGTGGGGATATTTTTTTGTGTAATCGGTGAAATTTTTACCGATCCCATTTTGAAAACTTTCGGTGCCACACCGGGTATTCTGCCCTATGCCCGTGATTTTGCACGCATTCTTTTTGTCGGTATGTTGTGGTTTCCTTTTTGTGTAAGTACCAGCAATTACTTGCGTGCCGAAGGAAATGCCAGGGAAGCCATGTATGCTATGCTGGTAGGCATCGGAGTCAATACACTTCTTGATTATATTTTTATTTTTCCTATGAATATGGGTATACAGGGAGCAGCCCTTGCTACCATACTGGGAAAGCTTACCACCTTCATTTATCTGATTGGTTACTTTACCAGCAGTAAAAGCATCATCCGGATAAGATTCCGGCATTTCCGCATCACAAAAAAGATACTTAAGCCCACCATCTCGGTTGGATTATCCGGATTTGGCATGCGTTCTTCAAGCAGTGTGGCCAATGTGGCCCTAAACCACATGCTGGGATTTTATGGCGGTGATATGGCTATTGCTGTGTTTGGAGTAATATACAAAACCACCCTGTTCCTGGGTATGCCCCTCTTTGGCTTGAACCAGGGAATGCAGCCGATTGTGGGATATAACTTTGGGGCGGAAAAGTATGACCGCATTCTGAAAACCATCAGACTGGGCTTTACCTACTCTCTGATCTATGGGATGATTGCCATAATCATTTTTGAAATTTTTCCCCGTGAAATTTTTTCACTGTTCACAAACGACAGTGCCCTTCTGTCCGAGGGCACACATGCAATGAAGATCGTTCTTTCCATGATGTGGCTGTTGGGCATCTCCATTAGCAGCACCGGTATTCATCAGGCCATGGGGAAACCCCGGGCTGCATTTTTCCTTGCCATACTAAGATGGGTGATACTGATTACTCCATTGATCTTTATTCTGCCACGTATCGGAGGACTGGGCCTGGATGGTATCTGGCTGGCTTTTCCTGTAGCTGACATGCTTGCAGCCTTTATTTCTTTACGGATTTTAACGCAAACCCTCAGAAAAAACAATATCCGTATCCGTCTTATACCAAAAATACCCCTCAGAAACCAAAACCGATTCTAAATATGGGATTCTCATAAGGCAGATAGGGCTTATGGTTCAGATTGTACAGCAACATGAAACTGACAAATCCTCCCTGTCCTAGCTCCTGCCGAAGGCCTCCGCCGACAAAATAGCTGTGTGCCCAGAAACGGGAACCGGAATGTTCACCATAAATATCTATTCTTTGAGGCATGTTGAGACCCTCATATTCCAGATGCGCTACCATCTGACCATGCATATTGAAAGGCAGGACCTTATTCAGATCTTTTATCACCTTAAAATCGGTAAAAACGTTTCCTCCGAAAATATGGCTTGAGATCCGCTCAGTGCTTATAAAAGACTCCCCAAGAAACGAGCGGGAATTGTAATACAAATATTTTAGTCCAACTCCCACGTCAAAACGTTCACTCAGATGATAACCCACCTGGGGCGCCACTTCTACCCTGGTGATGGTGCCAAATTGAGCCCATAAATAGCCTCCGAAGAAAAGCTTCTCTTTGAAGCTTTTTTCTTTTTCCTGTTTTTCTTCCTTATCCCCCTTTTTTTCACCTTCTTCTTCTTCCTGTGCCAAAACCGGTCCAACGAGGATCAATCCGAGTACAAATAAGATAAAATATTTTTTAATCATTTATTGTAAATTTTTTAATACACTAACATATTTTATTCCAAATTTATTAAAATATAACAAAAAGTGACCGATTTAGTGTATAAAAGTCACCCTTATTTTTTTGGAAAAAAACAAATTATAGTGGATTTTGGCCTGGAATGGACGGAAATAAATTCAGGGTTGTTATCCGTAAACTTAGATATTATCTAACCCGAATTATTCAAGAATAATTCTGACGCTATTGAAAAACCTGGCTTTTTGCTTCAATAAATTTCGTAAAAAGCCGGTTTTTCTAATGCGGGGTCGCCTGGATTCATCCCGCTAACCATCCCGCATTCATAAACTTTCCCGCTTAAACCAGCGGGATTCGTTTATGAATAATCCAGGCTAAATGCTGGAGAGCAAATTATTTATATTCAAGCGCTTCAGTTTCTCCTTTCAGTACCCGCAAACCGTTTTCGGCAAGCGCCTGCATTTCGTCTTCGCCGGGATATATAGCCAC
>JAGXLC010000006.1 GCA_018334875.1 Bacteroidales bacterium
GCATCCACTGCAAATGTTCCATGCGTTACTACTTCTTCATTTTCCTCCAGTCCTTTTTTCACGATGTATTCTTCCCCAAGCGATGCCCCCAGTACCACTTCGCGCAGTGTATAAGTGGGTTCTTCGCGGTTTGGAATTTTTATATAGACCACCGAACGTTTTCCTGTCCACATTACTGAACTGGATGGGACGGTCAGCTCTTCACCGGAACCCAGGTTGCCTGAAGTCATAACGCCTTCAACAAACATCCCGGGTTTAAACAATCCATTCCTGTTATTTGTTTCGGCTCTAACCCTTGCTACCCGGGATTTTTCATCCATCAGGGGGTCTATAAAATTGACCGTGGAGTTAAAGGTTTCCCCCGGAATGCCGGATACTGTAAACTCAATCTGATCCCCTTGCTCTATGAGTGGAACATCTTCCTGATAAGCATCAAACATAATCCATACCGTATCAATTTTGGCAATGTGATAAAGCACGGAACCTTTATTTATATAATCCCCTTCATTAACCATTTTTTTATGGACGATGCCGCTTGCACTGGCTTTTATTTCCATGCGTTCTGTAATTTCTCCCTTTTCTTCAATGGCAGCTATTTGGTCTTCATTTAGCTTCCATTGTCTTAATTTTGCTCTGGCAGCCTCTAAAAGCTGAGGGTTTGTTTTCCCGGATTGTATCGCTTCCAGCAATTCTTCCTGGGCTGAGATTAATTCGGGTGAATAAACTGATGCTATGGTTTGCCCCTCCTGCACATATTCTCCTTTGAAATTAAGGTACAGTTTTTCAATTCTTCCGGGAAAATGACTGGGTTGCGTGTATATCCTCCGTTGATCCACGTTAATTTTTCCGGTGAGCCGTATCTCTTTTTGGGGAACTTTTTTCCTTACCCGGGTTGTTTGCACGTCCGCCAGTTTAATGGCCTCCTCTGTCATTTTCAACTCGGCAGGATCCTGATCGGCATCAGATTCTTCAGCCGGAATCAGTTCCATTCCGCATATCGGACAGTTGCCCGGTTCATCCTGACGTACCTGTGGATGCATAGAACAGGTCCAGGTTGTATTGTCTTCCCCAGCTTCTTGCGCTGTATCACTTTGTGCATGTGTATGTTCCCTGTTTTCCTCGAATTGTTTTGATTTTCCCGATGAACTGAAGATAAGGGCTCCAAGCAGAATGCCGGCTGCAAGCAACAACCCGCCTCTGATCAGTTCGTTTCTTTTTATATTTTTACGTTTCATTGTGTTTGATTTTGATTGGTTAAATATTCAAGCTTTGATACGGCTATATTCTGATTGGCTATAGCCTGCCGGAGTTTGAGTTTATACTCTTGTACCATCAATTGTGTGCGAAGCAGCTCGAAAAAATTCTCACCGTCGGTTGAATAATTTGTTTTCAGCAAGCGATATATTTTTTCGGTTTCTTCGATTTGTTTTTTGTACAGATCTACTTTCCTGATTGCATCCAGATATTTTTCTTCTGCCTTTTTATACCGGGCAGAAAGGGTATTCAGCCGATCCTGTTGTTCGGATTGGACGGCCTGAAGTTTCAAACTGGTTTCCTTTTTCATAGCGTCGTATTTCTTTCGGTTCAGGGGTAGCGATATCCCTACCATAGGCATAACTACGTCGCGCCCACTATTATTAACCTGCATATCCTGCCTTTTTCCGATAATAGCGTAGTCTAATCCCAAAGAGAGGTTTGGATAACCCTTTTTTCGGTCTGCTTCATACTGATGTTCCAGTGCTGTTTTTTTATGACTAAGGGCTGTCAGTCCTGGATTATTCCTTATTGAATCACGATAGGCCATAGTATCGAATGTATCAGGTTGAATGTTCCCGGGTACTCTTATAGAGTCACTTTCGGAACGGTTCAACAATAAATTGAACTCCGTCTTTTGAGTAGACAGTTTCTCTTTCAGATCTTCCAACTTGTTTTTCTGCTCCCTGATGTTCACTTCGGTACGTAAAACGTCTGCCATCTGGCTTTTTCCTGTCTCGTAGTTTCTTCTGCTTAAATTCTTCAAAGAATTTAATATCCCGAGATTTTCTTTTATGATATGAAGGGCTTGTTGTGTTTTATACAGTTCATACCACTGGCTTTTGACCTCCTGATATATCTGGTTTTTCAGATTCACAAACTGCTGATACTGTATCCTGGCTTTCTCAGCCGCCGCTTTTTCCTGCTCCTTTAAAGTTCCGAACCACGGAAACATCTGGGAGACCGAAATTTTTAGCTGTTGTGGCCCCAGCCGTGTTTCTATTGGACTGATAAAATAGCCGAAACCAAGCTTTGGGTCAGGTAATGCTCCAACCTGGGGTACTTTTTCAAGAGCAGCATGATACTCATGATAGGCTGCCTGTAATTCCGGATGATTTTCTCCCGCTTCTTTCAGATATTCGTTAAGGGTTTGACCCTGTATTATCCCTGATAGAAAAAGGTGAACCATGATCAGGAGGATGGTATGTTTGTATATTGCTTTCATAATGCGGCTTTTTTAAGTTTTGATTCTTTCCATTTTGAGTAAAGTACAGGCACCACAAATAGTGTAATGACCTGTATGGACATGCCTCCGAAGGTTGGAATAGCCATTGGAATCATTACATCTGATCCCCGTCCCGAAGATGATAGAATGGGAAGCAGGGCCAGCAGTGTAGTTGCAGTGGTCATCAGTGTGGGCCGGATTCTTTGTTTTCCTGCTTCCAGCACCGCCGAACGGATTCCCTTCACATCCTCCGGCTTGTTTTTCTCGAAAACCTGCTTCAAATTGCTGCCCATCACTACGCCATTATCAGTGGCTATGCCGAATAAGGCGATAAAACCTACCCATACCGCAATACTCAGATTTACAGTTTTCATCTGGAACAGGTTTCTCATGTTGGTGCCAAACACTTCAATATTCATAAACCAACCCTGGCCGTACAGCCATATCATCAGAAATCCTCCGGCAAAGGCGATGGCTATTCCTGAGAAAATCATCAGCGTTGTTGGCACCGAACGGAACAGCATGTAAAGAATCAGAAAGATGATGACCATTACCAAAGGTACTACAAATGAAAGGCGCTTCTCTGCCCTCACTTGATTTTCATAATTCCCGGTGAAGGTATAGCTTACCCCCTCCGGTACCTCAAGTTCTCCGTTTTCTATTTTGTTGTTGAGGAACTGTTGGGCTTCGTTCACCACTTCCACTTCAGCATGACCCTCTTGTTTATCGAAAATCACGTAACTGATCAGAAATGTGTTTTCACTTTTAATGGCTTGTGGACCTTTTCTGTATTTTATATCTGCTACTTCATTAAGAGGTATTTGTGCTCCATTGCTTGCGGGGATAAGAATTTCTTTCAATGCTTCAGGGTTTTCTCTTAGCTCGCGGGGGTAACGTACCCGTACCGGGTATCGTTCCCGCCCCTCAACTGTATTTGTGAGTTTCATACCACCCACGGCAACTTCCAGGTAATTTTGAACTTCATTGACTGACAAGCCATAACGTGCCATTCGCTTTCGGTCAAGATCGAGCTCCAGATAGGGTTTCCCTACAACCCGGTCAGCAAATACCGATTGACTCTTAATGCTTGGCACTTGCTGTAGGTATTCTTCCAGTCTCATCCCGAAATCATCTATGGTTTGCAGATCGGGGCCGGAGACTTTAATGCCCATGGGTGCTTTCATTCCCGTTTGCAACATAACCAACCTCGCTTCAATAGGCTGGAGCTTAGGAGCAGAAGTCACACCAGGATATTTTGACACCTTTACTATCTCATCCCAGATGTCATCTGGCGACTGAATGTGGTCGCGCCATTGACGAAAATATTTGCCGTTATCATCCGGGATCAGATTTCCTTCTGAATCTCTCAGAAAATTGCCTTCGTTATCCACGCGGAAACGCATTCGATGTCCATCCTCATCTGTAACATATTCGGATTTGTAATTGATGATGTTTTCAAACATCGATAAGGGTGCAGGATCCAGTGCGGATTCTACCCGACCTGCTTTACCTACAACGGATTTGACCTCCGGGATGGCAGAAACCGCCATATCCAAATGCTTCAGTATTTTCTTGTTCTCTTCGATACCCGAATGAGGCATAGAGGTTGGCATAAGCAGGAACGATCCCTCATCAAGAGCCGGCATAAATTCCTTTCCTACTCCGGGAAATGCGTGGGTCAGGGTGCTCCATACCTGGGTAGTCCGGATGTTCATATCTGCCTTATCAAAACTTTTGGCAATGAATCCAAAGATGGAGTTGAAACCCATCCAGATCACAAAACCCAGAATCAAAATGAAACCCGGAATAGAAAGGAAAGCACCCTTGTTTCTTAAACTCCAGTTCAGGATTTTGGGATAGTACTTAAGGATCAGCACAAAAAGGCCAAGAAGGAGCCCTATGATCAATAAAATAAAGAATATATTCGTAAATAATGATTTTTCCGGACTCAGAGGCAGCCATTCCCGGGCCAGTATGAAAGATACGGTGATTACCGCAAGCGCATTGGTAGCCCACGTGGTATATTTCTTCTGACCTTCTTTCAGCAGTAAACCTGCCAGATTAATCATTCCGAAAAGCATGATAATCGCTCCAGCCCATACAACATATTGGATTGCTATAAATAATCCGCCTGCCACAATTAAACCGTTAATGAATTTACGGATCTGATTCGATTTAATTTTAATGGAGAAGAAAAGATATGCCAGTGTAGGAATGATAAGTATCGATACGATGATTGCTGCAGCCAGTGCGAACGTTTTGGTATATGCCAGCGGGATGAAAAGCTTTCCCTCAGCTCCTTCCATTGTGAATACCGGCACAAAACTAATTATGGTTGTCAAAACGGCGGTTACTACAGCAGATGCCACTTCGGTGGTTCCCCTGTAAACTACCTGAAGTTTGGGCTCTTCAGGGTCTGCTTTGTCTAAATGTTTGACGATGTTTTCCACCAGCACGATCGCCATATCAACCATGGTTCCAATGGCAATGGCAATACCGGATAATGCTACGATATTGGCTGTTACATCCATGTATTTCATGGCAATGAAAGAGATCACTACAGCTATTGGCAGTACACCGGATATTAACACCGATGCCCTTAAGTTCATTACCATGATAATTACTACAATGATTGTGATAAGAATTTCAAGACTTAATGCTTCTTCAAGTGTTCCAATGGTTTCCTGGATCAATTCTGTGCGGTCATAAAAGGGTACGATCTTCACACTTGATGTGGTGCCATCTTCTAACGTTTTGGAAGGAAGTCCTTCTTCTACTTCCTGGATTTTATCCTTCACGTTTTGAATTACCTGCATGGGGTTGGCTCCGTCACGTGAAACTACTACACCACCCACGGCTTCAGCTCCTGATTTATCCAGAATCCCCCGGCGGGGAGCCGGACCGAATTTCACCTCAGCCACGTCTTTTATTCTGACGGGGGTATGCTCATAAGCCTTTACAACAGTATTTTCCAGGTCCTCCAGGTTTTCTATATAACCGAGTCCCCGCACAAGATATTCGGCATTGTTGATTTCCAGCGTTCGGGCACCAATGTCCAGGTTTGAATTTTTAACGCTTTTCATGATGTCCATTAAGTTGATGTCATACGATTTCATTGCCGCAGGACGCACATCAACCTGGTATTCCTTCACATATCCTCCAATGGAAGCCACCTCTGATACGCCCTTTGAGGATGAAAGTGCATATTTAACATAGTAGTCCTGAATGGAGCGTAGTTCATGCGGGTCCCAGCCTCCGGCGGGATTACCGTTTTTATCCCTTCCTTCCAGTGTGTACCAGTAGATCTGGCCCAATGCAGTAGCATCTGGTCCCAGTGAGGGCTGAACACCATCAGGCAAGAGATCTTGAGGCAAAGAATTTAACTTTTCCAGTATCCGGGTCCGGCTCCAGTAAAAATCTACGTCATCCTCAAATATTATATAGATGCTTGAAAAGCCGAACATGGAAGAACTTCGGATGGTTTTGACACCCGGTATACCCATCAGTGAGGTGGTAAGCGGGTAAGTAATTTGATCTTCAATATCTTGCGGTGAGCGGCCTGACCATTTGGTGAATACAATCTGTTGGTTTTCCCCCAGGTTGGGAATGGCATCCACCGGCACCGGATCGTTGGGTAAAATATCACTTTTCCATTCGAATGGGGAAACAATAAAACCCCACCCCAGCAGAAGTACTAATAAGAGGATGGTGATAAGCCTGTTTTCCAGAAAATATTTAATAATTTTATTAAGCATTGCTTTAGTTTTTTGATTCTGTTGATATCAAGTACAATGTCTCGTACATTTTAAAATAAATTTTGTTTAATTTCTCCATTTATCTTTATCAACTGAATTTCAGTGATACATTATAAATGGTCGAGCAGTAAGAGAACCATCTATGTTTGTCAGGAAATGGAGAATGCAGGAAAGGTGCAATTAAGATTGTCAAAGGATAAAAACCTGCAGGAATTTTGTGATAGAATAATTGTTCCGGGGATGCTTTAGCTTGTGAGTTATGTTTTTAAAGATCGGTGAAACCGGATAAAACATTTGTGAAACATCCGTTTTCCTGATGGGATCGATATGGTCAGTATTAAGATTTTGTTTTGAGGAATTGCGGAAGAAATCGGTGATTTTAAATACTTCGGTTTCTTCATGGCAGTAGTAGCAGAAATCTTCGTTTTGACAGCAGATTTCAGGGTTCAAGTATAGTGAAGCCGAAAACAACTCCCCATTTGAGTAATGTTTGTTGACCGCCAAACCAGTGGTTGCGCAAAGCACAATCATGCTAAGCAATATATTTCCCAGATTTTTTATCATATTATGATATCTAATTTTTGAATGCTTACAGTATAAACATATGATGATGGTAAAAAGATTTTCAAAATTTTTTGTTGTATTTGTAAAATTTTTAGAACAAAAAATGTTCTATTATAAATTAACAGTTTGTTTGAGTTTTTTTTATTCCGGTTTTTTCGGGTATTTTTTAGATCTTTATTCTGCTAAAATCATTATATATGTCGGTAAGACCCAAGAAAAATCTGGGGCAGCATTTTTTATGGGACAAAAATATAGCCCGCAAAATCGTTGAGGCTTTTAGAAAAGAAACCGTAACCTCTACAGTTCTGGAACTAGGGCCGGGGAAAGGAGTGCTAACGGATTTTTTGCTGGAGCATTTCGGAGATCAGCTTTATGCCGTTGAAATTGACCGGGAATCGGTTGATTACTTGCTCAAAGTCCATCCTGAACTGGGGGAACGACTGATCCGGCAGGATTTTCTGAAGATGAATTTTAGAGCGTATTTTACATCACCTGTGTCATTGATCGGTAATTTTCCCTATAATATCTCCAGTCAGATTTTATTCAAGGTATTGGAACAGCGCAACAGTATTCCATTGATTATGGGTATGTTGCAAAAAGAGGTGGCCGATCGTATTGTTGCGCCACCCGGTTCAAAGACCTACGGTAAATTGAGTGTGCTGCTTCAGGCTTTTTATAATACCAAAATCCTTTTCCCGGTGGGTTCCCAATCTTTTACTCCTCCCCCCAAAGTGCGATCTGCGGTGATCCGGCTCAAAAGGAATGAGACCCGCCGGCTTGAGTGCGATGAGGATTTGTTTTTTCGTGTGGTTAAAGAAAGTTTTAATCAAAGAAGGAAGATTTTAGGGAATTCGTTAAAACCCTTTTTATTAAATTTGAGCGTTAATGACGAACGTTTCAGGAAAAGGCCTGAACAATTGGATGTAAAAGATTTCGTTGAAATTACGAAAAAATTATCGCAGGAATAAATTGGAATTATTAAGATGGCTCAAACAATGAATTTCGAACTGACAAAGGAATATCTGGACGAGTTGAGAGAGCGTATAGCCAATCAGGATGAGGAGGGAGCCTATAAGATGATAGAGGATCTTCACTCCGCTGATATTGCAGAAATTTATAACGAGCTTAACATGGAGGAAGCTCGTTTTATTCATATTATGCTGGAAAGCGACAAGGCAGCGGATGTCTTGGTTGAACTTGAACAGGATGACCGAAAAAGGTTTCTGGAAGTACTTCCCGGTGATGTAATTGCCAAACAATTTATCGATAAACTGGATTCGGATGACGCTGCTGACGTTTTGGGAGAATTATCAGAAGATAAGCGGGAGGAAGTGCTGAGTTATGTTGAGGATCTGGAGCAGGCAGGTGATATTGTTGATTTGCTGAATTACGATGAAAATTCGGCAGGTGGCCTGATGGCGAAAGAGCTGATCTCTGTCAATGAAAACTGGAATATTACCACCTGCCTGAAAGAGATGCGAAAGCAGGCTGAAAACATCAACGAGGTATATTATGTATATGTAGTGGATGACGATAACAAACTGAAAGGCACCCTGTCACTGAAAAAGTTGCTTCTTACCCCGAGTACTGCCAAGATCAGGGATATCCTCAATACCGAAGTGATATCGGTTAAAACGGATACACCTTCCGAGGGAGTAGCCAATGTTATGGATAAGTATGACCTTGTGGCTTTGCCTGTTGTTGATCCGTTGGGTCGTTTGGTGGGCCGGATTACGATCGACGATGTTGTGGATGTGATCCGTGAGGAAGCAGAGAGAGATTACCAGTTGATCTCCGGTATAACTGAAGATGTAGAACCTTCTGATACTGCTCTTCAACATACGCGGGCGAGAATACCCTGGTTGTTCATAGGCTTATTGGGAGGTATTTTAGGAGCCATAATTATTGGTAACTATGAGGAAGATCTTCGTATTTACCCGGAAATGGCAGCTTTTCTGCCTTTGATCGCTGCAATGTGCGGGAATGTGGGGGTTCAGTCCTCTTCGATTATTGTTCAGTCGTTGGCTGATAAATCACTGGGGGTTGGGGGCATAGGAGGGAAGTTGCTTAAAGAGCTTGCTGTGGCTTCCATTAACGGACTCATATTATCTATACTCATTTTTGTCTACAACATATTTACTCACGATTCTTTTGCCCTGACTGTAACGGTAAGTGCGGCCCTGTTTTCGGGGATTATTTTCGCCTCGATTTTCGGAACCTTTGTTCCATTGCTACTGGACAAGTTTAAGATAGATCCAGCTTTGGCTACAGGCCCTTTTATTACTACTGTGAATGACATTATGGGGCTTTTCCTCTATCTGATGATTGGCAGAGCCCTTTATGGAATCCTATAGTTGATTGTAAAGAAAAAGAAATATAATGGGTATAAGGATGCCCAGTGTCGTAAGCCAGGCCCCTCTCCCTTTGATGCCTTTTTTGCCTTTAAGAATGAATAATCCGGTGACAGCTATGATGATGAGTCCGGCAGCATAAATATCGGAAAACCAAGTCCACCACTTCCCGGGATTGTAATGCAGATAATTGATCTGGTAGAACACAGGCCTTCTTTCTGACTTTTCAATTGTTCCTTCCCCGGTATCAAGATTTACATCTATACTGCCATCTTCAATAAAGATTTTTAGCTTGCTGGGTTCAGGGAAATAATAGTTTTTAAAATTATTCTTTTCATCGAATGTCCCGGCAATCTCCATAGCTTTTGCCCGGTCTATTTCAGTTTTACTTTCCGGTAGCGATTCCAGTGTTATATTTTCACGGGTTATCACATAGCTCGGATTCCAGTCATCCAGATGATTTAGAGCTATCCCTGATAAAGCGTAGATTATGGTTAATCCAAAGAAGAAATAGCCAAAGTCTCTGTGTAATATCCTGTTAAGTTTTCTCCAGTTCATGCTTACTCTTTGGTCACCTTTCCCGCCGTCAGCCAGTATTCTGAGATGTAACCCTTTTCAGAATTTTCAATCTTTTGCTCCAGTTCATTGATGTAGGCCTGAGAAACTCCTTCTTCTGAACCGGATAAATTGTGGTGTTCAGATTCCTTGGATTCCTTTTTGTTTTTACGTAGCTTTTCAATATAACCCTGGTCAAACCTTTCTTCTGTAAGTTTTCCACTTATCCTGATTGTGTTTCCTTCCAGTGATCTTTCAAACGGGGATACATTTTCTCCGGTTCTAACCCGTAGTTTTACGTCCGATCCGGAGGTTGAAAGATGAAGCCTTTTCCCTCCATGTCTGCATACATGGGTAACCATCCCTTTTGCTGTGATTTGGTTGCCTAAATATTTTTCGGGTGTTTCCATTACCCGGTTGACCGGTAATATTTCCGAAATAGGTTCGCCACCTGCTTTATTATCCGGGGGATTGTTGATACAACCGGAGATGATGAAAATAAGAGAGAAAACAATTAAATTGTATTGTTTCATATTTGAGTGCTTTTTGATTTCATTTATCCTTGTATTATGAAAATAATCCATTTCAAAATTAGTACCTTACCGGTCAAATTCTTGCATTTTTTGGCAAAACTTGCCCGGTAAGGTACTGTGGCAAAATTCATGAGACAGTTTTCAAAGATAAAAATAATTGAAAAAGATCATGACCTTTATATAATTTTGCCTCATAAATTAGGAATAAAAAATTATATAAATAATAAAAAACTCAAATTTTTTAGTGATTACAGAGCGAAATCATATTTTTGAGGTAAGGAATTTAGATTTATTTTGGTAAATTTGTCCCACAAATAAAAGTTTGAAAATGACGCAAGTAAAAAAGATTCAATCCGCATTAATTTCGGTTTATAACAAAGACAAACTTGGAGCGATCATTCAAAAACTGAGTGATCTTAATATCAGGATTTATTCTACCGGAGGTACGCAAAAATATATTCAAAGCATGGGATTTGAAGCTACATCGGTGGAAGACATTACAGATTATCCTTCAATTCTTTCCGGAAGGGTTAAAACCCTGCATCCGAAAATCTTTGGGGGAATTTTGGCAAGACGGGATTCCACTCAGGACAATCAGGAAATGGAGGAATATCAAATTCCTGAGATTGATCTGGTAGTGGTCGATTTATATCCTTTTGAGCAAACTCTGACACAGCAGCCAAGCGAGCAGGAGATCATTGAAAAAATCGATATCGGAGGCATTTCCCTTATAAGGGCAGCAGCAAAAAATTATAAGGATATTCTGGTCATTCCTTCTGAAGAATATTATGATGATCTCATTCATATTCTTGAAGAAAACCAAGGCGAAACGGGTATAGAAGAGAGGAAAAACTTTGCTTTGGAAGCTTTTAATGTTTCCTCCCATTACGATACGGTTATTTTTAACCATTTCAACCGGGAATTCAATAAAAATACATTTAAGCAAAGCTTTAGGAGTGCCACGGAACTACGTTATGGTGAAAATCCTCATCAGCGTGGGGTATTCTTTGGAGAATTAGATAATCTGTTCGATCAGTTACATGGGAAACAGATCTCATACAATAACCTGATAGATATTGATGCAGCCATCCATTTGATCGAGGATTTTGAACCCAAGACTTTTGCCATTATCAAACACAACAATCCGTGTGGTCTTGCTTTAAGGGATGATTTAACAGAGGCCTGGAAAGCCGCCCTTGCAGGTGATCCGGTCTCCGCTTTCGGAGGCATTTTGGTTACCAATTCTATGGTGGATGGCAATGTGGCAAAAGAGATCAACAAACTGTTTTTCGAAGTGATCATCGCCCCGTCCTATGAGGATGATGCACTTGAAATATTGAAGCAGAAAAAGAACCGGATAATTCTGGTTCAAAAAAGTTCCTTTCTTCCAAAACAGCAATACCGGTCGTTGCTTAACGGTGTTATAGTTCAGGATAAGGATATCAGAACAGAATATAAAACAGATATTAAAACAGTTACAGAGAAGGCCCCGGCTGAGAAAGAAGTGGAAGATCTTCTTTTTGCCAATAATATAGTTAAGCATACCAAATCCAATGCTATTGTGCTGGCCAAAGACAATCAGCTATGCGGAAGCGGTATGGGTCAAACTTCACGTGTTGATGCACTGAGACAGGCCATTGAGAAAGCAAAGGGCTTTGGCTTCAATCTGAATGGGGCAGTCATGGCTTCAGATGCCTTTTTTCCCTTTAAAGATTCGGTGGAAATGGCCCAAAAAGAAGGCATACAATCTGTAATACAGCCAGGTGGATCAAAAAGGGATCAGGAATCTATTGATTTTTGTAACCAAAAAGGGATTTCAATGGTATTTACTAATGTAAGACATTTTCGACACTAATAAATAATTAAAAAACGATACAAACCACATTATTAAAATGGGATTATTTTCTTTATTCACCCAGGAATATGCAATTGATCTGGGAACAGCCAATACCATAATTATCTATAATGACAAAGTTGTAGTAGATGAACCCTCCATTGTAGCAATTGAACAGAGTACAGGTAAATTGGTTGCCATCGGTGAAAAGGCCCGGCAGATGCACGGGAAAACCCACATGAACATAAAAACTGTACGTCCCTTGAAAGACGGGGTTATTGCCGACTTTAATGCCGCAGAGCAGATGATCCGCGGGATGATCAAGATGGTTAACCGAAAGACACAATTTTTTGCCCCTACCCTTCGCATGGTAGTCTGTATTCCTTCCGGCAGCACAGAGGTTGAAATCCGGGCTGTCCGAGACAGTTCCGAACATGCAGGAGGACGCGATGTATATTTGATCTATGAACCCATGGCAGCAGCTATAGGAATGGGTATTGACGTTGAAGAACCATCGGGGAGCATGGTTGTGGACATTGGCGGAGGTACCACGGAAGTGGCGGTTATTGCTTTAGGTGGCATTGTGTGTAATAAGTCCATACGGGTTGCTGGAGACAGTTTTACTTCTGATATCCAATCTTATATGCGACACCAGCACAACATTAAAATCGGTGAGCGAACAGCGGAAGATATTAAGATCAAGGTTGGCTCCACTTTGACGGATCTTGAGAATCCACCTGAAGATTTTGTGGTAAGAGGTCCGAACCTGATGACAGCCATGCCGGTCGAGATTCCCATATCCTATCAAGAGATTGCCCACTGCCTGGATAAATCCATCCATAAAATTGAAGCAGCCGTTTTGAGTGTATTAGAGCAAACACCTCCCGAACTGTATGGAGATATTGTCAATGAAGGTATTTTCCTTACCGGTGGTGGAGCCCTGATGAGAGGGCTGGATAAACGGCTTACTGATAAAATCGGTATTAAGTTTAACGTTGCAGATGATCCGCTTCACGCAGTAGCCCGGGGAACAGGTATCGCTCTGAAAAATGTGGAAAATTTTACATTCCTGATGCGTTAGTGTTTATGAAGAGTTTTGAGTTATGCAGAGTCTGTTGAGATTCTTACAGCGGTATAATTTTATATTGCTTTTTATTCTCCTTGAGGCCTTGGCCATTACCTTGCTGATCCAGAATAACAATTATCAGAACACAAGTTTTGTAAGTTTTGCAAGGAATATTAAGGGAAGGTTCTATGATCAAACCATGAAGATTGAGCAATATCTCAATTTAAGGGAAAAGAATAAAAAGCTTAAAGAAGAGAATGTGTACCTGAGAAATTTTATTGCAAAAAATATGAATACTAAGGTGGATACCTTCAAAAAGAAGATCGATACTACCTATGACCAGCAATATTTTTATATCCGGGCTACTGTTCTTAACAATTCAATCAACAAGCAGCACAACCATCTTACACTGGATAAAGGAGAAGCAGCAGGGGTTAAACCGGAAATGGGAGTGGCATCCCCTAATGGAATTGTAGGGGTAGTCAGAGGCGTCTCGGAACATTTTTCTTCCGTTATATCTTTGTTGAACAGTGAGTTGAATATCAGTGCCAAATTGAAAAACAGCGGATATTATGGTTCATTTAGCTGGACCGGCCAGGATTACAGGTATGGGATCCTTCAGGATATTCCCCTGCATGCACAGGTGAATGAAGGCGATACGGTGGTCACAAGTGGCTATTCGGCCATTTTCCCGGAAGGCATCCTGGTGGGATTTGTAGAAGAATATGAGGAAAAAGGAGGGCGTTTTCTGGAATTGACCGTGGAATTATCTACCGATTTTAAAAAACTAGATCATGTTTATATCGTAGAAAATTTGTTGAAAGAGGAAAAGAAGGAACTGGAAAATGAATTTACAACCCAATGATTAATTATCTTCCCAGATATATACTGACATTTGTGATTTTGGTCCTTGTTCAGGTACTGTTAATGAATAATATACAACTGGGAGGATATTTAAATCCTTATATATATGTTTTGTTTCTGTTAAGTTTACCTTTTGAAACGCCCAAATGGGGGTTGCTGGTGTTGGGTTTTCTTTTAGGTTTGACCATTGATTTGTTTAGTCACACCGTGGGAATGCATACTTCGGCTTGTGTTTTTATGGCCTTTTTGCGACCAATGGTACTGGGTACTCTTGAACCCAGAGACGGGTATGAGCCTGATACCTATCCCTCTGTCAGGGATTATGGGTTGAACTGGTATTTTAAGTACAGCAGCATACTAATTCTGGCCCATCATTTGTTTTTATTCTATATAGAAATGTTTAAACTGGACAACTTTTTCCACACTTTGAGCAGGGCATTATTAAGCGGGTTGTTGTCTTTAATTTTTATATTGATCATTAAGGTGTTTATCAAAAAATAAGTAGGGTGAACTTTGGATACATACGCTATCAGACGAAATATTATTGGGGTGATCGTTGTAATTACCGCCCTTATTTTCCTTGTCAGGTTATTTTTTATTCAAGCTGTAGATCAGTCTTATCAACTTTCGGCCGACAATAATGTAGTCCGTCAAATTACCCAGTATCCGGCCAGGGGATTAATTTATGACCGTAACGGGGAATTGCTTGTATACAATCAGGCGGCATATGACATTATGGTTACCCCACAGCATTTGGAGGCTTTTGATACCACAGAATTTTGTAATATTTTGGATATTGATCGAGCTTATCTGATCAAAAAACTGAAAGAGGCCAAAGATTATTCCAATTTTAAACCTTCTGTTTTTCTTAAGCTTGTTTCTTCTGAAACATACGCCAAACTGCAGGAACAATTATATAAGTTCCCCGGCTTTTTTGTTCAGCCCCGAACTTTACGACGGTATAATTATGAAGGTGCAGCTCATTTGCTTGGTTACATTGGTGAGGTGAGCGACAGGCTTGTGGATACCAATGATTATTATAAATCAGGGGATTATGTTGGAGTCAGCGGAATTGAAGAATCATACGAAGAAGCATTGCGCGGACAGAAAGGGATGAAAGTGTATTTGGTGGACGTCCATAACAGGATCAAGGGTTCTTATAGAGATGGCATGTTTGATCAGGAAGCCGAGGCGGGAAGCGATCTTACCACAACTGTAGACATGGAGCTTCAACAATACGGAGAAAAGCTAATGCACAATAAGGTCGGAAGTATTGTGGCCATTGAACCCAAAACAGGTGAAATTCTGGCTTCTATTTCTACTCCTTCTTATGACCCCGGCTTGTTGGTCGGTCGCCAGAGAAGCAAAAATTTTAAAAAGCTGGATTCCGATACTTTAAATCCTTTATTTAACAGGGCATTAATGGCACGTTATCCGCCCGGCTCTACTTTTAAAGTTGTTAATGCTTTAATTGGCCAGGAAGAAGATGTTGTGAACAGGGGAACCACTTATGAGTGCCATGGAGGATTCCGGGTCGGCAATTTTTTTATGGGATGCCACAATCATCCTTCTCCACAGGATTTGGTAGGATCAATTAAGGTGTCCTGTAATGCTTATTATGCCAATGTATTCAAAAGAATCTTACAGGATCCCGAGTTTGATAATGTTTCTTCTGCATTTACGAACTGGAAACGGTATTTGGAATCCCTGGGATTGGGACAAAAGCTGAATACCGATCTTCCCAATGAGGCTTCCGGGTTTCTGCCCTCTGTGAATTATTATAACCGATATTATGGAGAGAACAGGTGGAAATACTTGAATGTGATTTCTCTGGCTATTGGGCAGGGTGAGCTGGGAATAACCACACTTCAGCTTGCTAATATGACCAGCCTTATTGCCAACAGGGGGGGGTATTACACCCCGCACGTAATCAAGCAGATTGAGGGAGAACAGACAATTGACTCCCGTTTCAGAGAGAAGCATCAATCATTAATTGATTCTGTTAATTTTGAGCCGGTAATTGAAGGCATGGATCTGGCTGTTAACGGAGAACCCGGAACCGGAAGCACTGCCCGTACTGCTTCAATAGAAGATATTACGGTCTGTGGGAAGACGGGTACTGCAGAAAATCCCCATGGCAAAGATCATTCTATTTTTATAGCCTTTGCTCCCAAAGAGGATCCTAAGATTGCACTGGCCGTGTACATAGAAAACGGAGGTTTTGGCGCAACCTGGGCAGCGCCTGTTGCCAAACTGATGATTGAAAAATACCTGCAACGTGAAATTTCGGTCAAGTGGTGGGAAGATTATGTTTTAGAAGCAAATTTGCTTAATCCAAAAGAAGATGATGAAGAGAAGGATTAATATCTGGAGAAATATTGATTGGTTTACCGTATTGCTTTATCTGCTTTTGGTGACTATCGGATGGCTGAATATTTATTCTGCCGTATATACTGAAGAACATCAAAGTATAATGGATATCTCCCAGCGATATGGCAAACAAATGGTATGGATTTTTGCTGCTTTATTCATCGCTTTTCTGCTGATGGTGGTGGATAGTAATTTTTACTCCTTTTTTTCCTATTTTTTCCATTTTCTCATCCTCTTTTTGCTTATTGCTGTTATCCTTTTTGGGGATGCAGTTCACGGCACCAGAGCATGGTTTGAAATAGGTAATGTAAGGTTCCAGCCTTCAGAATTTGCAAAGGTCACCACATCTCTTGCACTGGCAAGATATTTGAGTTCCTATAATGTTCAATTGAACCGTTTTAAGAGCTATTCTACAGTGGCTTTGATTATTTTAACCCCGGCAGCCCTGGTTCTTTTTCAGGGAGATACCGGATCCGCCCTTGTTTTTGGAGCCTTTATCCTGGTGCTTTACCGGCAAGGTTTATCGATGGGTGTACTTCTTTTAGGAATTTATGTAATTGCTTTATTCGTACTGGCCCTTGTACTTGAGAAATTAACAATAATATTCGGATCCATAGGTATTGCCATTATCATGTTATGGATACTTACAAAAAAAGTTAAATATGTACTTTCATCGGCCCTTGTTCTGGGGTTTGCAGGAGGTATTTTTTATGGTACCGATTATTATTTGCAATGGGAGCTACCCCTCTACTTCATCATACTTGGAGCCCTCGTATTTTCCAGCCTCTTTTATCTGGTCATTTCCTTTTGGTACAAAATACCCCGCTTTTTTCTGGTGTTGATATTTGTTTTTGGTTCAATAGGTGTAACTTATTCGGTAGATCATGTATTCAGCAATTTTTTGCGACCTCACCAGCAAACACGCATCAATCAGTTATTGGGACTGGAATCCGATCCATTGGGCTCAGGATATAATGTCAACCAATCGAAAATTGCCATTGGTTCAGGCGGACTTAAAGGTAAAGGATTCCTGAATGGCACGCAAACCAAATACGATTTTGTACCGGAACAAAGTACCGATTTTATTTTTTGTACAATTGGAGAAGAGTGGGGTTTTGTCGGATCTTTTGCGATGATCGTACTTTTTGTGATGCTTTTGCTTCGCCTGATTTTTTTGGCTGAAAGACAAAAATCTGTGTTTAGCCGCATATATGGATACGGAGCAATATCCGTCATCTTTTTTCATTTTTTGATCAATATTGGTATGACCATCGGGCTGGTACCGGTGATTGGTATACCCCTTCCTTTTATAAGTTATGGTGGCTCTTCGCTGTGGGCTTTCACCATATTGCTGTTTATTTTTCTGCGGCTTGATGTTAGCCGGTTGAAAGAAATGAGATAGTACTTACCGGGCAAGTTTTGCCAAAAAAACAAGAATTTGACCGGTCAAGGTACTATTGCGTGAAAATGAGTGGCGAGAAAAATTCCCGCCGTACAACTAAATTCCGGAAATAAAAAAACCGGCCTGAAAAGCAGGCCGGTTGTTAATGTAATGTTCCGCTTACATATTTATTAACCCAGTGAATTTAAGTGTTTGGTAAGCTTCGATTTTAAGTTGGCAGCTTTATTTTTATGAATAATATTCTTTTTGGCAAGTTTATCCAACATAGATAATACCCTCGGAAGCTGCTCCTGAGCTTTCTCTTTATCAGTGGTGTTTCTTAATTTTTTAACTGCAGTACGCATCGACTTGGCATAATACTTATTATGCAGCTTCTTCTTCTGGTCTTGTCTCACTCTTTTTTCTGCAGACTTATGAGTTGGCATGTTTTTTTACCTTTATTATATTAATAATACTTAGCAGTCCGTAGGGGAATCGAACCCCTGTTACCAGGATGAAAACCTGGCGTCCTAACCCCTAGACGAACGGACCGGATATCAATGACCTTATTGATTTGATGACGCAAAGCTAAATCTTTTTATTTTTTTTGCAAATAAAACATTAAAAAATTGATTTTTTAATTGGTCGTCATCGCAAAAAACTTCTATTAGTGATCAATATAGCTCTTATTTGATTTCCAGGTCCACAAATTTTGAATTCATACATCTCGCTACGGCCATATAATTTGGTTTAAAAAAGACTTTATTGCCTACCTGGTATTTCTGTTTAAGCTTGGAGTTGAGATTTTTCCCAAGGTCGTATACCGTCATATCTGAAGTGGTACCTATAAAATTGATGTTTTCATCTTTGGCTGTAAGATCGTTCACATCTACATCCAGTAGACCAAAATCAAGGATAGCCCGGTAGTGTTTGCCGGATTCGTCCATTTCATCAGGTTGTACCACATGTCCTATATTTCCCTCTCCCACAATGCCGTCGGGTACATTCCTCTTTTCTTCCATTTCAAGTATATTGGCATTGAAAGTAAATGTATTCGTGCTCAGAGAATTGAACCGTTTGTCATCCAGCGGGCTTGTACCGAAAAAAGCCGCTTCCCCAATTCTGAAATGATTAATTGAATCCGGAACCAGATTTTGCTTGATCAGAGGTAGGGTGATCGAACTACCGCCGGAAATCAGATCGATTTTTTTATTGAACGTTTCTTCCAGTAATTGTTTGAAAAGACTTAACTGTACCAGTTTGTCATAAGTTGGTTCAATTCCGTACATACATCCGAGGTTGGAACCTATGCCGATGATTTCAATGTTGGACAGATTGAATACCTCTTCATAAAAGTTTACTATATTTTCCCTTAAGACCCCTTCCCGTAATTCTCCAAGCTCAATAAATATGATTATTTTATGGATTTTTTTTTGTTTTTTGGCTTCTCTGTTAAGGGCTTTGATCGTTTCAACGTTGGTATTAACTGAAATATCTGCACAGGTTACCAATTGTTTTACCAACTGCTTTGCCGGAGGTTTTATGTAGATGGTTCTTATATCGGGATTGACTTTTTTGATGTTTTTAAGGCTTGATAGTCTGGAATCTCCTATTGAATGAACCCTTTCTACTACATCAGGAATCAATATTTTTTCCAGGAATTTTACATCACCGGATAGTACTTTGCTAACGAGGCTCCATTGA
Source organism: Bacteroidales bacterium (assembly GCA_018334875.1). NCBI lineage: Bacteria > Pseudomonadati > Bacteroidota > Bacteroidia > Bacteroidales > Bacteroidales bacterium. Next base: position 19,457 of record JAGXLC010000006.1, read on the forward strand.
ATATTCCTGTTTTTAAGATATGCGTCTAATTTTTGAATGTTTTTTATGATGTTGTCTGTTTTTACAACCAATTCTGCCATTTTATTTGTATTTTAACCTGATAGGATACATTCCTGTTCATCCGTATCAGGATTTAGAAAAATGCTTTTAAAGGTTTGTTACACTAATGCTTTTTCTTTTTCTCCAGTCGCATTTCAGCGTATTTTGTTTTCATTCCCAGCTTTTCATAGAGGCGTTTTGCAGGATTGTCATATTCCACATGCAATTTTATGTCTCCCTGCGCCAACTCAAAAGATTTTTTAATGATTTCACCACCCAAACCTTTTCCTCTGTATTTCGAATTTACTGCCACATAAACCAGTATATTTTCAGGCACATATTCACTCATGCCTGTTTTGTTCATTACCAATGCTCCTGCGAGATCATTGTTGTAATAGGCGGCCAGTAAAAATCCACCTTTACCTTCTGCTTCTGAAAAGGCATAGTCTATAGCTTTGTTAATGGCCGATTTTGAATCTCCAAAACGGTCAAGATGGTCATGCAGAAAATCAACAAACTGTTGTTTGGTTAATTCACCCAGATCGGCGGGGGTTCTGATTTCTTGAATATCTAATTGGCTCATGTTATATGTATTTAAAAATAATGATAAAAATATTTACCTGGATTCCGGTAAATTTATGAAAACTCCCGGAATAAAGGTTTTGATTTTAATAAAGATTTTTATGATAATTTGTGATTAGAGAGACTTGTGAAGTCAATTTGCATGGCATTTGTGATAAAGGAAAATTATCCTTTATGTTATTTACAGTGAAATAAACATTCCGGGTAATTGCTTTGTAATAATTATATTTGCTGTCAGAATTATTCTGAATGATCGGGGTCAAATATACAACAACAAATTACATTAACAAATGACGGATTGGATATTTCTTCCACGTAAAAACTGAATACATTATGGAATTATTTTCTGTACACATTGCCAATTTTAAAGTAGATGGAGGGGTCATGTTTGGGGTGGTGCCCAAATCCATCTGGAACAAGAAATATCCCGCCGATGAATATAATCTCATCAATTTGGCTCTCCGTTCATTATTGATAAAGACAAAGGACAGAAACATTCTGATTGACACAGGATGGGGTGACAAACAGGACGAAAAATTTTTCAGCCATCTTCACTTGAATGGTGGAGACGGACTTGAAGGAGGCCTGGCAAAAGCGGATGTATCCGTGGAGGATATTACCGATGTGGTGCTTACTCACTTACATGCGGATCATTGTGGCGGAACCATTAAATTATCTGAAAACGGAGAAAAATATGAACCTGTTTTTCCCAATGCCACCGTTTGGGTCAGCAGGGACCAGTGGAATTGGGCAATTAAACCCAATATAAGGGAGCGGGATGCTTTTTTGCAGGAAAATATTTTGCCTATACAACAGTTAGGCATTTTAAGGACTGTTACAGACGGTACGGAGATTCTTCCCGGACTGGAGGTACGACTGGTAAACGGACATACGGTAGGGCAAATGATACCTGTGGTTCAGTACGGAAATAAAAAAATTATATATACAGCCGATTTGATACCTACCCTGGCCCATATACCTCTGCTATTCAATATGGCTTATGATCTTTTTCAACTGGATACCATTAAGGAGAAATCCGATCATTTGAAAGAGGTATATGAAAACAATTACATTCTCTTTTTTCAGCATGATGTGTATTATGAATGTTGTGATCTGAAAAAAACAGAAAGAGGGATACGTGCTAACAATACCTTTTTGCTTGATGAATGGCTGAAAGGAAAATGACTGTTTTAGCTTCAGAGGAAGCACTTAGCCCTCATAATGTTTGAAAAATTTCTTTTGAAATACCAGTATGGAGATCACACCAATGGTGATGGCTGAATCGGCAATGTTGAAGACCGGCCTGAAAAAGATGAATTGTTGACCCGCATTAAACGGGAACCATTCCGGGTAATGGCCTTTAATGATGGGAAAATAGAGCATATCCACTACTTTTCCGTGTAAGGGGGATGAATATCCACCCGATTCGGGTAAAAATTCGGCCACCTGATTGTAGCTGTGGTTGAAGATTTCACCGTATATAACACTGTCTATAATGTTTCCAATAGCCCCTGCCATGATTAGTGATACACTGACTATTAGTCCGGTGGGTTTGTTATCTCTGATAAGGTGTACCAGGTACCACCCTATACCAATTACTGCGGCTATTCTGAACAGGGTTAAAAAGATTTTTCCTTTTTTGCCCCAGAATTCCAATCCAAAAGCCATTCCGTTGTTTTCCGTAAAGTGGATAATAAACCAATCTCCAAATATTTGATATTCCTGTCCCAGCATCATATTGGTTTTTATCCAGATCTTAAGGACTTGATCAATAATGAGAACAGTGAATACTATGATCAGGGCTTTTGTAGACTTTTCCATAGATGACAGATAAACAATAAGGGTGACAAAAATAAAAAAATGATCGGTCATTAAAGACCCATCATTCTTTTATGTTCTATATTTTTAATTGTTTTTAACTCTGTTGCTGCTTAGCCTCAATGCTGAGCGTAGCATGAGGGACAGCTCTTAATCTTTCTTTTGCGATGAGCTTCCCTGTTTTCCTGCACACCCCATACGTTTTGTTTTCAATACGTATGAGCGCAGCTTTCAGGTGCTGAATAAATTTGAGTTGTCTCTGAGCCAAATTTCCGGCTTCTTCCCGTGAAAGTGTGGTGGCACCCTCTTCCAGTACTTTGAATGTTGGGGAAGTATCTTCCGTATCATTGCTCTCGCTGTGAGTAATGGCTGCTTTTAGAAGCTCATAATCTTTTTGGGCTTTTTCAAGTTTTTGCAAGATAATTTCTTTGAATTCAGCCAACTCTTCGTCAGTATATCTGGTCTTTTCGTCCATGGCTTAAAATTTTTAGTAATTCGCTAATATAAGATTTTTTTTAATTCATACTTATACTTTTTCTATTTTTATCAAGGTTTTTACATCTTGGTCAATATCAATTCGATCGGCATTATCGTCCAAAGAATCAACAAGCGCCACTGATTCTGCAAGTGTTTGATTGCCAATATAATCTTTATGTTTTTCAATGGCTTTGTCAATTTGATCATTGCTTTGTATACGGATTTCGATCTTGTCCGTTACTTTGAAATTTTTATCTTTCCGCAGGTTTTGGATTCTATTGACAAACTCTCTGGCGATGCCTTCCTGTTTGAGTTCTTCTGTTATTGTAATATCCAGAGCCACAGTTAACTCTCCGTCCGTGGTAACCAACCAGCCCGGAATATCTTCGGAGGTTATTTCCACATCATCCAGGGTTAAAGGAATGGTTTGGCCGTCCATATCGAGCTCGTATTTCCCTTCTTTTTCCAGTTGTATGATCTCTTCCTGCTTCATGTTATTCATGGCCTCAGTAATTTGTTTCATCAGCTTTCCGTATTTCGGGCCGAGTTTCTTAAAGTTGGGTTTCACTTTTTTGGTCAACAGCTCGGAGGTATCGCTGATATATTCCACATGCTTAACATTCACTTCGGTGAGAACCAAGTTTTTAACGGCCTCAAATTTTTGTTTGAAATCATCACTGAAAACGGGCAGAAGAATTTTGTTCAGCGGCTGTCGCACCTTAATATTGACTTTCCTTCGGAGGGAAAGAACCATTGAGGAGATTCGCTGCGCAATATCCATTTTTTCCTCCAGATTTTTGTTGATCTGTTTCTCGCTGAATTGAGGAAATCTGGTTAAGTGCACGGAATCTTCATTATTAAGACCGGTAACCCGATTGAGATCTTTAAACATTTTGTCTGCATAGAAAGGAGCGATCGGTGCCATTAGCCGGGTTATGGTTTCCAGACATTTATAAAGCGTCTGATAGGCAGAGATTTTCTCTTTGGAGTAATCACCGCCCCAAAAACGCTTACGATTCAATCGTACATACCAGTTACTGAGGTTTTCAGTAACGAAGAACTGAATGGATCTCCCTGCCCTGGTGGGTTCATAATCCTCGTAATATTGTTCCACATCTTTGACCAGGGAGTTGAGAAGGGATATAATCCACTGATCAATTTCCGGCCTTTCGTTCAGGGGAATCTCTTCTTCGGCGTACTGAAAACCATCGATATTGGCATAAAGAGAGAAAAATGAATAGGTATTGAAGAGTGTTCCGAAGAATTTTCTTTTCACTTCTGTGAGGCCTTCCATATCGAATTTAAGGTTGTCCCAGGGCTGAGCATTGGTAATCATATACCATCTCAGAGGGTCGGAGCCATGCTCTTCAATTGCATCAAAGGGATCTACCACATTGCCCAGGCGTTTGGACATTTTATTTCCAACTTTATCAAGGACCAGGCCATTGGATATAATATTTTTAAAAGCTACGGAGTTAAAAAGCATCACTGCAATGGTATGGAGGGTGAAAAACCAGCCTCGGGTCTGATCCACGCCTTCTGCGATATAATCAGCCGGAAACAGATTGTGAAAATTGTCTTTGTTTTCGAAAGGATAATGATGCTGAGCATAGGGCATGGCTCCACTGTCGAACCAAACATCGATGAGTGCAGGTTCACGGTACATTTTCTTTCCTTTGGACGAAACGAGTATGATTTCATCCACAAATGGCCTGTGTAGGTCTAAGAGATCATAGTTTCCCTTTGAAAAATCTCCTTCTTTGAAATTGTTCAGAGGATTATCCTCCATAAATCCGGCTTCCACAGCCTTGTCGATTTCATTTTTCAATTCGGCCAGTGAACCGATACAGATGCGTTCGCTATTGTCATCGGTAGCCCAGATGGGTAATGGTGTTCCCCAGTAGCGATCTCTGGAAAGATTCCAATCCACCAGATTTTCCAGCCATCTCCCAAACCGACCTGTCCCTGTAGCTTCGGGTTTCCAGTTAATGGTCCTGTTGTGTGCAAGAAGGTTCTCTTTTTCTGCTGTGGTTTTTATAAACCAGGAATCCAGAGGATAATAAAGTATAGGTTTGTCGGTGCGCCAGCAATGCGGATAAGTGTGTTCGTACTTTTCTATTTTGAATGCTCTGTTTTCCTTTTTTAGTTTAACGGCAATATCCACATCAACAGAAGGATCGTCTTCACCAAGATTGGGATCATATTCGTTTTTGACATATCTGCCGCTGAATTCACCCATGCCATCGATAAACTTGCCGTGTTTGTCAACCAGCGTCAGGGAACCGATCCCATATTCATAGGAAACTTTGAAATCATCCGCACCAAAACTGGGGGCGAGATGCACAATGCCCGTACCCTCTTCAGTTGTAACGAAATCACCCGTCACCACTTTAAAAGCATCGCCATTTTCAGGACGGTAATAAGGCATGAGCTGTTCATATCTGATGCCTGCCAGATCTGTCCCGGGAAATTCAGAGATTACCTTATAGGGAACTTTTTTGTCTCCAGGTTTATAATCTTCAAGCTTTAAGTCGGCGTGTTTTTCAGGAAAATATTTGTGAAGAAGTTCTTTGGCTACAATTACCGTAATGGGCTCGTAGGTGTACTGATTGAAAGTTCTTACCTTTACATATTGAATGTCAGGGCCTACACCTAAAGCGGTATTGGAGGGAAGCGTCCAGGGGGTTGTTGTCCATGCAAGAAAGAACAAATCGGTATCAATATCCTTGAAAAGCCATTCGGACTTGTCATCTGGTATGACTTTAAATTGGGCAACAATGGAAGTGTCTTTTACAGTTTTATAGCAGCCGGGCATATTCAGCTCATGGGTGCTGAGACCGGTTCCGGCTGCCGGAGAGTATGGCTGAATGGTATATCCTTTATATAAATATCCCTTTTCATAGAAATTTTTAAGCAAATACCACAGGGTTTCGATGTATTTGTTGTCATAGGTGATATAAGGATTGTCCAGGTCGATCCAGTAACCCATCTTACGGGTTAAATCTTCCCATACATCTTTATATTTCATTACCTCTTTCCGGCAGGTTTCGTTGTATTCCTTGACGGATATCTTTTCCCCGATATCGTCTTTGGTAATGCCCAGCTTTTTTTCCACTCCTATTTCAACCGGCAGTCCATGTGTATCCCATCCGGCTTTTCTTCTTACCAGATAGCCTTGCATGGTTTTGTACCGGCAAAAAATATCCTTAATGGCCCTTGACATTACATGGTGGATACCCGGAACTCCATTTGCTGAAGGCGGTCCTTCATAAAAAACAAATGATTCATTTTCTTCCCGGGTTTCTATACTCTTATAAAAAGTATTGTTTTTTTCCCACTCGGTTAATTGCTCCTTATTTACTTCGGATAAATCCAGTCCGTCGTATTCTTTGAACTTCTCACGCATCAAGGTAGATTTTTGCTGGTTGAAATGCTACAAAGATAGTAGATCTCATTAAAAATGTATAACAATAAAATTATAAACTCCACTTAAATTTATTGGCTATGGCGTTGGCAAGCTTCTTTTGTACAGTTGAATGCACAGGGCAGTTTGAAATGGTTGTTGTCAGATATTCAGATTGTTAAAAAATAAATCCGAAGAGGTATTATGCGGAAGTTCTTTTAACCTTTTTTCCGGTTCACTTCCTCATCGATATATTTGTCTATTATAGAATGATCTTCAATAATTTCAACTTTTTCAATTTTATTGGTTCTGTAATGATACCATATTTCTACCATAAATTCATCCAGTGTATAAAGGCTTACAAAGTAATTGTTTGCTTTTCTTCTGCTGATTTGTTTGCCTTTATCCAACACCAGAGAGGCTTTTTCTCCCTCCGGCAGTTTTTGAAAATTTGATTTGTTCATTTTCATTCAAATAGACATTTCTTAATATAAACAATCAATGATACCCTTTGTTTTAAAAGATAAGTTGAGAAGCTTGCGTTTATTTTAAACGAATAAAAGTGCTTTTCCTGTATGAAGTTTGTGAAGTTATTATTTAATATTTTTTGGATAATCTATTAAATGGGTGTTCACCGGGCAACACCATCCATAAGCTGGCTTCTTCAATGATCAGGTGCCTTTGTCGTGAAGGCTAAATGCCGTTAAACCGGAAAGAAATATATCGACTTTGTGCAGCAGTTTCCTTAAAATGTTAAAAACGAGCGTATAATAAAGAATAGCGGCAGCCATCCATATAATAATTAAATTGAATGAGAATGTATTCATGTGAAAGCCTTTGATATTTTTATAAGGTGCATAGAAATGAGCTCTTCCTATATCGGACAATGGGTCCATAAAAATGGGATCTTTTTTCTGAATGATTTCATCGTTGGTTTCGTACATGTTTTTTAGCTCATTTGTGTTTTGAACAATGCTGGCCAGCCGTTGGTTGTGGTTATTCTGCTTGAGATTTCTTACCCAATCCCGGCCATGCGTTTCAATGAGCTGTTCATACAAGGCATTCTGGCTATTAGATGCTTCCTTGCCCAGATTTACGTAATGCAAATTGATATAGACCAGATAATCTTTAAGCGATTCCATTACCTCTGGATTGAATGCATCGCTGTTCAGTCTGTTGAAATATTCAAAAGGTGGTTTACCGGCATCTTCCTGAAGTTTGATTAGTTCGTTTCTGATGATCCTTAAATCCCGGTTCACTTCTTGCACGTTTTCATCATTTGAGATGTTTCTCCATACCATGTCCAGTTTTGCTTCAAGCTCAGGGATCAGGAAAGAGGTTCTGTAATCTGCGTTACTTATTTGTTTATCATATTCAAAGAATTTTTTTTCAAAATCATTGTCTTTGAACTGTTTAACCGTCATGGCCTCATAAGCCCACCTGGTGACCATGAAGTTTCCAATGATGGGCACATACTTTTCGGAGGAGATGTTTTTATGCAGGTCATCAAAAGATATCATGGCCCCTCCAAGTAGGAGGTGGGGTACGAGTATCAGGGGGATCAGTATATAAATGGTTATTACGGAGTTCAACCCCGAGGATATGTTTAATCCTACCATATTTCCAAAACAGGAAGTTGAAAACAATACAAGCCAAAATGGAATCAACATTCCTTGTATCTCCAGTATCTCATTGCTGATGAGGATAAAGCTAAAGGTCTGAATAGCAGATAGACCAAAAAGATATACAATTTTGGAATTTAAATAACTTATCCAGCTTAAATTTAAAAATGTTTCCCGTTCCAGTATTTTGCGGTCTTTGATGATTTCTTCCGCACTAACCGTCAATCCAATGAACAGTGCCACTATAATGCTCATAAAGAGGAATACAGGGAGGTTTTTGTTCTGAGCGAAAACATATCCCTGGGCAGTAATAAACTTGGAAAAATAGCTGAGAATCAATGCAAGAACCGGCGCTTCAACAAGATTGAGAAGGATATATTGTTTGTTGGAAATTTTGCTCCATAAATTGCGCATGCTAAAAATGCGAAATTGTTTGAATGTGGAGGGGATGCTGAAATTGATTTTGGGAAGGCTTCCCCGGTCTTCTTTTCTTTTTATACCGGATTCGATCTTTTCCTGGTAGCGTTCAAACCAGGTTTCCGGTGCTGTTTTTCTTTCTTTGGCAGGCTTGCCAAAATCATCAACTTGTCTGGCTTCAACAATCTTCAGAATCTGTTCCGGGTTTACATTACCGCAATGCGGACATTCACTTTCAGCAGCATTTACCTGCGATGCCACTGTTTTAAAATATACAACGGCCTCTATAGGGTTTCCCTGATAGATCGGATATCCTCCCTTATCCAATACCCATATTTTTTCAAATAATTTATAAATTTCAGAAGAAGGTTGATGGATATTGACAATGAGTAATTTCCCTTTCAATACCTGATTCTTTAACAGATACATTATATTTTCAGAATCCATCGAAGACAAACCGGTTGTGGGTTCATCTATAAACAGGATATAGGGTTCACGCATCAGTTCCAATCCGATGTTTAATCTTTTTCTCTGGCCTCCGCTTATATATTTGTTTAGTGATGAGCCGACCTTAAGATTCTTTATTTCGGTCAGGTTTAAAACTTCCAGGGTTTCCATAACCTTGTTTTGGATGGCTTCTTCATCTAAATCTTTGAAACAGAGTCTGGCGTTGTATTGAAGATTTTGATAAACGGTTAGCTCTTCTATGAGAAGATCTTCCTGGGGCACATAGCCTATAAGTCCTTTTATTTCTTCGCTTTTGCCGTGTAAATCATAACCATTGATTATGATTTTTCCTTCATCCGGAGGAATTTTTCCGTTGAGTACATTCAGCAATGTGGACTTTCCTACACCACTTCCTCCCATGATCCCTATCAACTGGCCGGCTTCTTCAGAGATGTTGAAAGTATGGATTCCGTTTTCGCTGTTTTTAAATTTGAAACTTACATTATAAGTATTCAGGGTGATGTGAGATTTTGCCCTATCCTCCAGGAATTTGGATGACACGTCATAATAATATATTGGAGAGATGTTCGGTCCTTTAATAATGGATCCGCTTTTGAAGAAGTATGGATGTTCCGGTTCGATCTTATGACCTTCGATGTAAAGGTTTAATTGACCTGAATATCGGAATACAAAGGAATTGATACTTTCCAGGTAAAGAAATAATAATTGTCCATAAAGGTTTTCTTTATAGATGTGTTTGTAAGGATAGGAGTGAATCTCCCTGGTCTTTTCCTTCATCATCCAGTAAATTTGTTCCGACCATTCCCTTAGCTGATTGTCTATGATCAAAACTTTATCCTGTTCTAAATGATCCGGACGTCCTTCAAATATAAATGCCTTGCAGTTGTTATATTCTGATTCATTAATATTGAAGGTATTGGCTACAGTTCTTGTGAATTTTAGTTCACTTTCGCTGATTCCGGAATCGGAATAGATGAACTCAAGAAGTTGGATGAAGACCACAATCCGTTCTTCCCGGAGTAGCTCTTTTTTTATCTGGCGGCAGACATTGGTGATCTGGAAGGAGATCAGGGAATAACTTTCAACCGGAATGTCCGAATCTTCCATTAATTCTCTCTGATAAAACTCAAAATAATTATCAAATACCCTTAAATATTCTTCCAGCAACTCAGTATTCAGATATCGTTCCAGGTATTTCCGGACGATATCTTTTTCTGCCCGGGTTAGTTTCTTAGCCCTTATATTGGCAACAATGGCAAAAAGATGGATTAAAGCGTTAAGTATTGATTCACTCATAAAAAAATCAACTGATTAACAAATTAAACACTGGGATTTATTAAATTATTGTAATTGTGATCCGATATATTTTGCATTCATGTCCTAACCCGAATTATTCAAAATAAAATGGTAAAAATCCTGGAAATTGCAGGAAAGAAATTTAATAAAAAAAGGGGTGTCTTTTTTCAATGACACCCCTTTTTTTAAAATATTTGATTTTTTTCTTTAGTACCTTCCCGGTCAAATTCTTGCTAATTTGGACAAGCCAAAATGGAAACACATTAAATTCCCTGGAAGCATCCTGTTTGGTTTTGGCTTTTCCAAATTAGGAGATGATTTCGTTTCTGATCTTCCCGGATAATTCTTGTAGTTTCATTACCTGCTCTTCGGTAAATCCTTGATTTCCCCGGTTATCGTAGACCTCCTTAATGGGCTGCAGGTCTTTGATTACATTTTGTATGCTGTTGTTGCTGGATTGTGGCTTTAATATATTTAACAGCTTGTTTAGTGACGATTCCTGTTCCCGGATCAAATCCACTATCTTTTGGTTGTGGTATGTATTTTCAGATATGTGGGTTGTAATGTAAATGGCTTCAACCCAGCTTCCTGCAACAATTAGCAGGGCCAGTTCCTCATTGCCCTGTTTATTCATGTACTTATAAGTCTCGTAGAAAGAATTGGTTAGCATATCCACCAATTGCTCCTTGTTGTTGAAATTCTCCTTAATCTTTTTCACAAATTCCGGCGAGTATGCACCCGATATCCCCAGCTCATCAACAAGTGTCCTGTTGGCATCCATGTAATCCATGATGTATTGTTTCATGTTGTAGGTGGTTGCATAACTCAGGTCAGCGCTGTACACCCCCAGGTTTAATACCTGTTTTTCTTCGGTGACATATTTATCGGCATTTTCCACATCATTGGTAAGTGCGATGATAAAACTTGCACCAATTTCATTCAAAGTTTCCGTAATTTCAAAAGTGGAAGGAAGGGGATACACTTCTTCACTTACTTTTTCCTTTATTTCCGATTTGGTAATTTCTTCCCGCTCAGTTTGTTTCTGCTTATCTTCTTCTTTTTGAGCTTTCCTGCATCCTGAAATGTAGAAGGCTGTCGCCATTAACAAAATGGCCATTATGCCAATAAAAGAATATTGTTTTAATGTCTTCATCGATAATATGTTTAGATGGTTTTACTGCAAAATTAATCAATGCCAAATTAAAGATTTTTTTATTAATTGGCCTAAAAATAGTTTACTTTTTTGAAGACAAAACAAAAAATTATCCGAATTGTTTGGCGAGATATCCGAAAAGTAATGTTGAGAAAAAGGTAAATGAACTATATACCACCGATACCATGGCCATTTCACGATGTCCAAGAATTGAGCTGGCCACATATATGGCCAATGCACTGTTCTGAAGACCCACCTGAATGCTGATGGTATAATTGTTCCGGTTTTCCAGCCCCATTCTCCTTGAAAACATATAGCCCACAAACATGGCAACAAAGTTCAGTGCTATGGCATATGGGAACAGATAACCGTATTTGCTTCCAACCTGGCCGGTACTTTTTTCTTCAAGTAAAACAAGGATCGCGAATGCCGAAAAAAGCAAAATGGTCATAATATACCGGAAGGGCTCTTCCAGCCGGTTAGCCAGGCGCCTGTTGATGTGACGAATATATAATCCGGCAAAGGTTGGGATAAGTGTGGTGTAAAATATTCTGAGAATGGTGTATCCTACTGGCAGTTGAATTTCTTCAGTATGGCCGATAAATAATGTTAACCCCAAATTTACGATAAGGGGTAAGGTAATCAATATCAACAGGCTGTTTAGCGCCGTAAGGGAAACACAAAGGGCCACATTTCCCCTCAACAGGTGAGCCACAAGATTTGAAGCGGAACCACCAGGACAGGCTGAGATCAGTATGAAGCCTACTTTTACTATTGGCGGCAGATCTGTAATGAACACCAAAATAAAGGCCATCAAGGGAAGCAGTATCATTTGGGCAAACAAACCTATGATGATCATCCGGGGGTAAAGAAAAACATTTTTGAAGTCTTTCTTCTCAAGAGAAAGCCCTATCCCGAACATAATAACAATCAGGACAGCCGGCAGAAAGTATGATGAAAAAATTGATGAGGCCAATTGCGTCAATTAATATATTGATTAATTCGCTAATATAATAAAATAAAGGAAGAGTATATAAAATCAACAAAAGCTGTTTGGTGCAGGCAAAAAAAAGGGCCGTCACTGACAGCCCTTTATAATAGACGAGTAAAAACCCGCGCTTCTATTTTTCCTTGTCTTTAATGGAACAGCCTATTGCTTTTGTTTTTGCAGGACTGGGCTCATTACCGTTGACCAGGGCATTGACTGCGCTGGCAAGATATTTTTTCTCTACTGCCTGGGGATTTTTATAGTTGTCATCTATGGTTCCAATGTATTTGACAACAAAATCACCCGATTGGTTCTTCAGCACGAAAACATGAGGCGTTTTGGTGGCTCCGTATGTCCGGTATACCTCCTGCGTTTCATCCAGGAGATAAGGATAGGGATAATTTTTGTTTTGGGCTCGCTCCTTCATGTTTTCAAAAGAGTCGCCGGGTGCAAGTTCCGGATCGTTCGGCTGGATGGCCACTACCGGAAATCCCTTTTTGTGAAAACGTTTGTGAATCTTTATGATGCGATTTTCCCACGCCTGGGCATATGGACAGTGATTGCAGGTAAATACCACAATCACTCCCTTTTCATTTTTGTAATCGTCAAGTGATACATAACTGCCATCAACATTCTTGAGCTCGAAATTCATGGCTTTGTCGCCTATATCATAACCTTGCGCCATCACGGAAGGCACGACAAGCAACCCTAAAAGAATAGTCATAACAAGTTTTTTCATAATTCTTTCATTTTTGATTGTACAATTTGTTGAAGTTCATTATAGGTAAAAGTTTTTTCATAAAATTCCCTTGAGTTTTGGTTGTATATCAGAGTCCCCGGCAATGCTCCCGACCATTTATCACTTACTTTGTCGATCCAGGAATTGGCATCGGGATCGTCCAGAATAACAACTCTCGATTGAATGTTGTGTTTTTCCATGAATGACCGTACCCGCTCTTTAACATTGCTTCCGAAATCGAGGCTGGTGAGTACAATTTCAACCGGTTGGTCTTCATAATGATTTTCAAGCTTTCTGAAAGCTGGCATCTCCTCTATACAGGGAGCACAATATGTAGCCCAGAAGTTGATCACATAGGTGGTATCGTTGTTTTGGTGAAGAATGCCCTGAAAATCATCAAAATTCTCGTAAACAGGAACCTTCTGTGCCGATACATGAGCAGCCAGGAGCATGCTAAACCAAATGGGCAATAGGATTTTCATATGCTACTTTTTATTGATAAACAGATAAGCGTGGTAATTTGTTCCGTGGAAATTATAGCCACAACAGGGTATTATTTAGAATGATAAAACGGCGTTAGAAAAAATTTCCCTGTTTATGTATATGTTTACGTGCCAAATTGCAAGGATGTTATTTATAATGTTTTTAAGCTTCATTATGATCCATAAAAACTCACCTTACCTTACCGGGCAAGTTTTGCCAAAAAAAGCAAGAATTTGACCCGTAAGTAAGGTACTAAAAAAGTGGAAGATATTAAATCCAAACAAATGCTGCATGGGCATTTTTTCTGGCAAAAAAGAAATGTAGAGACAGAAGGACGCTCAAGGGTATAAAGAAGGCCAGAGCCAGGGAGCCGTTTACTCCAATGATCATATAGGAGCCGGCAGCCGCTAAAAATACGCTTATGCTTTGAAGTATCTGTGTTTTGATATGATACACCGGTGTGATTTTGCAGGCTGCCGCTGACATCACTGCTTTTTCACTGAACGGAATGATATGCTCACCTGAAACAGCTCCTGAAATCACAGCTCCTGAAACGATGGGGATTATATCAGGTATGTTGGCGGCATGAACCATCTGAAAGGCGATAGGCATGACAATGGCCATAGAGCTCCAGCTGAAGCCTGTGGCCATAGTAATAACCATGGAAACAGAAAAGATCATAAAAGGAATGAATTTCGGCGATAAAAAGGAAGATACTGCGCCGGTAAGATAGTTTCCTGTTCCCAGATCAGCCGATACGGCAGATAATCCTTTGGCCAGGATGATTACCAGGCTTACTCCTGTCATCCCTTTAATACCTTTCAGAAAGTGCCTTTTCATAAGGGCTGGAGACATTGCTTTATCACGCCTGAGCATCATGATGCCAAGTCCGGTCGCCAAAAGGGTGGCTAAGATTAGTATCTCTAAAGATGGAGCGGCACCGATAATTTTAATCAGGCTTACCGGTTCACCGGTGTTTTTTAGTATATAAAAGCCCGATAAAAACAATGCTATCAGAGCAGAGCCTATCAGTGCGATAATGGGGGCCAGCAGATGGATTGGCCTTGCCCTGGGGTTATTCACATCTGTTGGTTCCCGGAGGTGATATGTGGCATTGTCGGCACGATAACCGAACCATTTTCCGGTATAGGCAACTACAAAGGCCATGATAATGGCCAGGAAAGTATAAAAGTGGTAGGGTAGCGACTCCAGGAAAAAAGTGGTGAAGCTTTTGTGTATCCCGGCATCTTTTCCGGCTTCTGCCATAACCGAACCTTCGAAGGATGCCCATGTGGATATGATCACAACACTGGCTATGGTAGCCACCACATCAATAATATATGCCAGTTGAGCCGGGCTTACCCTGTTCCGTATATTGATATTCCTCATTGTGGCCCCGGATATCAGTACATTGGCATAATCGTCAAAAAAAAGGCACATGCTAAGTGCCCAGGTGCCCACTCTGGAGCGGCGGGGTGTACTCAGCCGGCGTGCCATCACACCTGCAAATTTTGTGTAGGCCCCGCTTCCTGCAATGATCTCCAGCATTCCCCCGATCAGGATAACAAAAAGCACTATTTTCAGCCTCTCAATATCTCCAAAAGCAATGAGCATGTATTCAAAGCTGCCTCTTAGGAAAAGAAGCGGTTGATATCCGGCCAGCACGATTGCACCCCCCAGTACTCCAACAAATAAAGCCAGAGCTACTCTGTGGGTAAGTAGGGCTATCGCAATGGTAAGCAGAGCCGGAATAAGGGAGAGTATCTCGTAATCCATAATATAATCTGTAGGTTCATTAACCGGGTAAGTCTGTAATGTCGAATCCCGTTTGATCCAGCTTCTCTTCTGCTTCTTTGGTCATTACCTTGACCAACCCGTTTTGAAGGCCATGTATTTCCATGCCGTAGTTCCGGTACATGGAAAGCGTACGGATGATCTCCGGTGTTACGGTTTGACCCGGCACAAGGAGTGGGATTCCCGGAGGATAGGGTGTTACCATGCGTGCGGAGATACGGTTTTCTGTATCTTCCAGGGGAAGCTCATCGGTTTCGGAGTAAAATGCAAATCGCGGGCGATAACGAATGGGAGATATGGACAGACGAAACTTTTTGAGTATATGCTCCGAACCGCTTATCTGACGGTTACCGGTGCGTTTCTCGATGTTTTCCAGTGCCAGGTATAGTCTGTTGATCCTGGAATACGTGGCACCAATGGTCAAAAGAATGCTTATCGTGTTGAAAGTTGTTTTCTCGATCTGTATGTTGTGTTTGGTCAAGAGAATGTGTTCGATCTCCTTGCTGGAATGTCCCGATTTGCTTACATCAATGGTGATCTTGGTGGGATCCAGCCGGATGTTATCGTTTTTCAGTTCATCACTGATCATATCATTCAGATCAAGAACCCGGAATTTTTTTAGCGAATTGATAGAATCCCGAAGCAAAGCAGATAAATCCAGAACTTTTTTCATCAGGGAGTAGCCCTCCATCACCATTTGTTTTCTGGCTACATCCAGTGATGCGATCATGGGATATTGTGGAGAGGTGGAGGTGTGCATGTTAAAATTTTCCATGAAAAAGTCCTGGAAGTCTTCAAAATCCGGATCATTGACATGGATCATCGAGGCCTGGGAAAAGGCGCTCATGGTTTTGTGGGTCGACTGGGTGGCATAATCTGCCCCGGCAGCCATGGCCGATGGATAAAATTCCCGGTGGAAGTTGGCATAACCGTACCAGGCTTCATCGACGATTACCTTGATGTTTCGTTTATGGGCTTCTTTAACAATGTCTTCAATATCGTATATCAATCCGTCATAGGTGCAATTGGTTAAAATCAGAGCTTTCAGGTTTTTATTCTTGGCGAGGGCTTCATCCATGGCTTCCACTATTTTTTTCCTTGGAATCGGCCCGAAAATACCGTATTTGTTGTTAATAGAAGGCATTAAATATATGGGCTCTGCACCGGAAATGATTATCCCGTAATGTACCGATTTGTGGCAGTTGCGGTCAAGCAATATGGCATCCCCCGGCTTCAGAAGCGTTTGGATCAGGATTTTGTTGGCTGTTGAGGTGCCGTTGGTTGAGAAGAAAGTGTAGCGGGCATTGAAGGCCCTCGCTGCAAGCTCCTGTGCTTCCTTTATTACACCTCCCGGGTTCAGGAGGGAATCCAGCTCGGGAACCGATACTGAAACATCCGAGGCAAACAGGTTTTCCCCGAAAAATTCATAAAAATCTTTTATATATGGAGAGTTTCTAACCGAATTGCCGGAGGCATGGCCCGGGGTATGCCAGGAATCTTTAGCTTTTCCCGCATATTTGACCAGCGTTTCATATATCGGGGCCCGTTGCTTGGCTGCAATCTCTGCCTCTATCTTACGGACCATGTCATCATATACGTGTTCTCCCTTAAAGAAATATCCATTGAGGATCCCGCCGCTTGTCAGGCTTCTGCTGTCGGCTATCTCGGTGAAAAGATAAAAGCTCACCTCATGCCGCAGAGCTTTGAAATTTCGGAAAATATCCAGCCCCCGGATCGCCTTGGAATCATTTTCATTGTAGGGTATCTCCCATTCAGACAGAACAATGTGAATGGTTCCTTCCTCTTTTAAGAATTCACATGCTTTATCGAAGCTGATACAGCCGATTACATTCAGCCCCCTTTGTTTCAGCTCACGCATGGAATCCTGCAGAGATTCCGGATTATTGTCCACCAGCAGTACCGAATAATACATTTCCGGCTCAGTTTTAAAATTTCATAGTACCTGCAAAGCTATAAAACTTTTCTGCAGAAGAAAGTTTTTTGCCTGATGTTCATTATAAAAGGATTCTTCTTTTGCGGATTACTCCTTCAGAGTGTGTTTATTGAATTTTACCAAATCTATGAGGAACGCAGATTGCCTTACGCAACATTACAGCAACATTTTAAATGGAAGCTATGATTGTATTGGCCGTATAGTAATCAATGCATATTGTAGTTTGTTGTTAATATCTGAATGGGTAAGAAATTGGTATAGAATTATACAGGGCGATGGCCAGGAGATGTCCGATAGCACGATGATGAGATATGCAGACCGATTTAGTCGCAGAGTTTAGGCATTTTGCAAATGTTTTACATCATACAATGATGAAGAAAAGCTGACTTAAATTGCAGACACCTTAAAAATGAAAGGGCAATTAGAGCGGGTGTGTCAAAGGCGAGCACACTTTGCAGGCAAAGGTGGTAGTTCATAACACAAAAGATTTGAAATGTAAACGAGGGATCAGTTCATTTGGAAAAATAACA
>JAGXLC010000007.1 GCA_018334875.1 Bacteroidales bacterium
CCTACCTGGATCAGGATAAGAGCACCAACGGTTTTGAGTCTAAATACTCCCTCAATTACCTCAACCATGATCTGGGGATGTATCTTTCCGGTGGCTGGCAGAGCTGGTCGGTGCGCTTGTCTTCATCCTATTCCCACCGGGCCGGTAAATATTTGAAATACGATTTTGAAAAACAAGCGTACACAGGAGAAGTAGAATACCAGCCAGCCTGGGTTTTTGACGGAAAAATGAGCTATACCTGGGATCAATGGACTTTCGGTCTTGAGGTAACCAACATTTTTGACAACAAACATTATGATATTGGAAATGTAAGAACCCCGGGAAGATGGATTAAGGTTCATGTGGGAAAACATTTTGACCTGTAAAGATATTTATCTATGCATTGTGCAGCACTACCAAAGTCTTGTACACCTTTGCCAAAGTCTTGTCCACTGCTCCCATGGTCTTGTGTACCGTTGCCACGGTCTTGCCTGTTGATTATTACTTTTTCTTGTAATTGTATTACGAACCGGGCAGGCTGTTGGGAATGGAATAGACAATGAGCAGGAGCAATGCCGCTATCACATAATGCCTGGGTCTGGATTTTTTTCTGTTGGATAGCACTGCTGTGGTCCATCCGATGAATGCGATCAGTGTTTTGTTGTCGGTCAGATCCCAACCAAAAGGAATGCCGGTCCATGCATTGCCGGATGTATAATATTGCACGGCCGCTTCCAGTATAAATCCTCCTATTATCAACAATATGAGTGTAATATAACCGTAAATCCTGTAATTTCCGATTTTTCCCAATGCAAATAAGCCGGCGATCGTGGAAAACAGCATGGTCAGAACCATTGTTATCATATGAGGAAGCTGTATACCTGTTGGTGCCTCCCCTCTAAAATGAATAACAAGAGGGTCGTTTCGGGCAATATAAATGATGCGTTCGCTTGCCCTCATCCCTATAAAATATTGGAGCTTGGCGGCAGGAGGCTGACCGGGCAGATAAGCAATCTGGCCGGTCTCATTCTCTCTGAAAGCAGTTGACTTCCAGTCTTCATCGGTGGAATACTTTTTATAGAAAAGCACCCCCTCTACCGAAGCCGGTATCGGCAGTTCTATGGCACAGCTATCCGTTCCGCTATGACGTTTGGGGAGGACGGTTGTATATTCTTTGTTCTCAATCTGAAAACGCACTTCTTTTTCATAGGCAGGATCACTTGTTCTTTGATAAATCGCTGCCGAAGCCGTTATAACTATAGCCAGTATCCAGAGCCATACCTGTTTGTTCATTTTGTATTTGGTTTATAATGGATGCAGTTCCCTAAGGTTTTGCATCATACCTATGATGGCTTATTTGACGGTGAAAGTATCTTGAAATGTGGCTATGTTGTCCATTTCATCGCTTATATATAGCTCGACCTTATGCGTTTTTGCATTGGAAAGCCTGCTTTTGTCAATTTTATAAGTTAACAGATCGTTTTTGGGATCGTATTCGAACAAGGCCCATTCTCCGTCAATAAATCCATTATAGTGTTTGATGCCCGAAAGTTCATCTTTTATTTTATAACTGATCTTTTTATTGTTTGACCGAAAAGGCGTTATAGTGGGCTTATCGTTATCCACCATTATAATGTACTCTCCGAGTTTTCTTACCTGGGCTGAAATGAAGCCATTGACTTTTTCACTGCCTGCATAAACGTATTCATCCTCTTCAAGATAGGCAATGAAGGCTTTATCTTCAAGACCTGCAGGTAATTTTCCGGTTTTAATGGATAAGGTGTAATTTTTATGCACAGCAGTGTATTTGTTATGGATTTGGTGGAGATCGGAATGGAAATTTTCCCCTTTCATCTTCTGTTTATCGTATTCAAAATACACGGTATCATAAAAGGCATTTTTCGGAAAATGCAGCTTAACTCCCTCCCGATTGAATTGATTTTCCTTGTTATAAGGCATGACCTTTTCATATGCCTGTTCCTTATCCCGGGGCTGATGATTGGCATTTGATCCGTCAGTTCCTTGAACATCAAAACTTAAGGTGGAGGTGTTGCCATATACATCCGTTACTTCATATTGCACCTGATGGGTGGCATCGGTATCGAAGTTGTAATATCCATCGTTCCTGAGAAATTCATAAATGCTTAAGTTGTTGTGGGGTTGAACAAAAGATTTCTGCAGTGTACTGTTGTTCCTTATTTTTGATTCATAATCAATAAAGCTGTTAATATAGCGGGTCTCTGAGAATGAAAATTCATCCATCGTGTGTTTATATATCAGCGTACTGTCAATATAGAGTTTGAGTGAGTGGATCCCGCACCAGTTAGGAGTTCCGTTTAAAAAATCGAAGGTTCTTATGCCAAATCCAACAGGCCCGTGCAGTTTGAGTTTGTTTTCTTCCGCCACCTTGTATTGATCGTTCTCTGAAGATACTGCATCCAGTATCAGCTTTTCATTTTTTCCGTTGATGATGCTGTGTTTGTTACGTGGATAAACAGCCAGATTGAATATCTCGGGGGCTATATTGTCCGCAATATCAAATTTATAATGCAATGGGTTAATTGGGTGTTGGTTGGTTATTTTTCTGATTTCGAAGTGGAGGTGAGGTCCATCGGAGCTACCACTGTTTCCTGAATAGCCAATCAATTCACCCTGTTTAACCGGGAATTGATTTTTTTCGGGAAAGAGTTGTATCTCAAAAGATTGATTTTTATATTGACGGTCTTTTATGTAAGAAGCTATCTGGTCGTTGAAAGCTTTAAGGTGTCCATAAACAGAGGTTACCTCTTTTTCAGGATGATGAATATAAATGGCTTTTCCATATCCGTTCGCTGCTACCCGGATTCTGGAAACATATCCGTCATCAATGGAAAATACTTTATGGCCTGAAACCCCCTGGGTCTTGATATCAATTCCGGCATGGAAATGATTGGATCTGAGCTCCCCAAAGTTGCCCGAAACCCTTAAAGGAATTTCAAGAGGGGGATGGAACCGGTTTGTGATGTCGCTTGTCTGGGTAAAGGCAGAGGCAATAAACACAAATTGAAACAGAAACAGAGTCCATGGAAAAAATTTGTTACATTGCCTTGTTATGATTTTGGAGCATGCGGTTTTCATATAGTGATACCTTTTAATACCTTACCGGTCAAATTCTTGCTTTTTTTGGCAAAACTTGCCCGGTAAGGTACTGAAAACATCAAATCTAATATTATTTTGAATTATAAAAAAAGCCCCGGGTTTATTTTTTTATTTCCGATTCCTGTATTATTTTTGTAAAATAGAAACCATAAGAAGAATGGACAATGTGGATCAAAATACCGTGGATGAGCTTAAAGTGAAGGTCAGGAAACTGATGGAGCTTTATGAGCGTTCAAAATCACATAATGTTCAGCTTCAAAAAGAAAATGAATCTTTAAAAAAAGAATTGGAACAAAAAAAATCTGAAATAGCCGGTTTCGAAAAAAAATATAACAATTTGAAACTGGCAAAAAGCTTGGCATCAGCGGAGTCTCCCCATGAGGTCAAGATTAAAATTAACAGGATTGTGCGGGAAATTGATAAGTGTATAGCACTTTTAAACAAATAGGCAATATTAGGTAAGCGGAGATGGCAGAGGATAAATTATCCATAAGAATAAATCTTGCAGATAGGTATTATCCGCTGAAGATAGAAGCGAAGGATGAAGAGCGGATACGAAGGGCTGCAAAATTGATTAATGAGAAAATATTGCAATACAGACAACGTTATGTAGATAAAGACAACCAGGATTTTTTGGCAATGGCAGCTTTGCAGTTTGTTATTAAATACCTGGAGATTGAAGAGAAGGCGGATAATCAACCTATTATGGAAGATTTGAAGGAATTGAACGAGGAATTGGAAGCATACTTTAGGAATAGGAAATAAACGTTCTTTAAAATATTAAGAGATACCCGCATAGTTCCTTAATGGCTGAAAAACTCAACACTTATCAAATTGGAGCCAAAGCTCAGACGGGCAAGAGCAGGCCCCAGCCCCACCATTGGCGGGGATTCTTCCGCTTCTAGCGGAAGGACAGGGGAAACTCGACCTCGGATGGCAGCTCCACCCATGTCGATACTGGGGTTTTATCCAGCATTAAGGTTACTTATGCGGGTTTTTTTATTTATTAAATCTTAATTAAAAATATAGTCATATGATAACAACACAAATATTCGGAACCATCTCTCATCTGACTCTGTATATTATCATCGGAGTTGTTGCTTTTGTTGCGGGAGGATTCCTTTCCTACTTTCTGTGGCAAAAGGCATTAAAGAAAAAGAGAGACGAAATAATAGACGATGCCAAAAGCGAGGCAGAAGTTATAAAGAAAGATAAGATTCTCCAGGCTAAGGAAAAATTTCTGCAGTTGAAATCGGAACATGAGAAAGAGATTAATGAGCGAAACAATAAGGTACAGGCCGCAGAAAACCGTGTGAAGCAGAAAGAGAACAGCTTATCACGGAAGATGGAAGAAACGGAAAGGAAGCGTAAAGAGCTGGATGCCATCCGTGATAATTTACAGAATCAGATGGATGTGGTAGAAAAGAAAAATGAAGAGCTGGACAAGCTTCGTAAACAGCATATTGAGCAGCTTGAGACTATATCCGGTTTATCCGCTGATGAAGCAAAAAATCAGCTTATGGAATCGCTTAGAGCAGAAGCAAAAACAGAAGCGATGTCCACGATGAATGAAATTGTGGAAGAAGCGAAGATGAATGCCAATAAAGAAGCCAAACGCATCATTGTTCAGACCATTCAGAGGGTAGCTGCTGAAACCACTATCGAAAATGCCATTACGGTATTTAATATTGACAATGATGAGATTAAAGGAAGAATCATTGGAAGAGAAGGAAGAAACATCCGGGCTCTTGAAGCCGCAACAGGTGTAGAAATCATTGTTGACGATACTCCTGAAGCCATAACCCTTAGTGCATTTGACCCCATCAGGAGAGAAATAGCACGCCTTTCTCTGCATCAACTTGTAACGGATGGCAGAATACATCCTGCAAGGATTGAAGAGATCGTTAAGAAAACTGAAAAGCAAATTGAGCAGGAAATTAATGAAGTGGGCAAGAAAGCGGCCATTGACCTTGGAATACATGGTTTACATCCCGAATTGATCCGCCTTGTCGGAAAAATGAAGTACCGGTCGTCGTATGGCCAGAATTTGCTTCAGCATTCCCGGGAAGTAGCCAATTTATGCTCTATCATGGCATCTGAGCTGAATCTGAATCCCAAAGCAGCTAAAAGAGCAGGAATACTGCATGATATAGGGAAAGTGCCGGATGATGAACCGGAGTTGCCACACGCCTTGCTGGGAATGAAACTGGCTGAAAAATATAAGGAAAAGCCTGAGGTAGCCAACGCCATAGGTTCTCACCATGAGGAAACCGAGATGAACAGTTTGATTGCCCCTGTGGTTCAGGTTTGTGATGCCATTTCCGGAGCCCGGCCAGGTGCACGACGTGAAGCTGTAGAATCTTATATCCAAAGGCTTCGGGATCTGGAAGAACTGGCATTGTCATTCGATGGGGTCACAAAAACCTATGCCATTCAGGCCGGCCGTGAACTGCGCGTAATTGTTGGCAGTGATCAGGTGAATGACAGCCAGGCTGATAAATTGTCCTATGAGATTTCTAAGCATATTGAAAATCAGCTTACTTATCCTGGCCAGGTAAAAGTTACCTTGATTCGGGAAAAACGAGCTGTTAATTATGCTAAGTAAATCTTACCGCAGCTTTAGCTGCAAACAAATTTTTCATAACCTGATGATAGGTATCGTTTTCAAAATTAACCAAATAACTTTAAGATCGGCCCAAAGAAAGGCCTACCAAACTTTAGAATTTAAATTGCAGCAAAATTTTGCTAAAAAAACAAAATTTTTAGAAGTGATAGCATAGAATATTCCAAAAATCATGTAACATTGGAATTACATGGAAAAGAGCCTGTATAAGCTGCAGGTTCTTTTTTAGTTGGTGGAGAGAGAAATCACACAATTTATTTATATTTGTATGAAGCAAATTTCTATTCTATGAGACCAATCAACATGGTAGATCTGAAGACTCAGTATCATCGGATGAAAGATGAAATAGACGGAGCCATCCAGGATGTACTGGAATCTACTGCCTTTATTAAAGGCCCCCAGGTAAAAGCATTTTCCAAAAATTTGGCAGAATATCTCAATGTGCAGCATGTTGTTCCCTGTGGCAACGGCACCGATGCACTTCAGCTTGCTTTAATGGCTCTTGACCTGAAACCCGGAGATGAGGTGATCACTCCCGATTTTACGTTCATTTCCACGGCTGAGGTGATTAAATTGCTGGGCCTTGAACCGGTTCTGGTGGATGTTGACCGGGAAAATTTCAATATTTCGGTGGACAAACTACGCGAAGCCATTACCGACAGAACGAAAGCGGTCATTCCGGTTCACCTTTTCGGGCAATGCGCCAATATGGATGAGATCAACCGCCTGGCCCGGGAAAATGATATCGTAGTGATCGAGGATGCTGCGCAATCCCTGGGTTCCGAATATTATACTAACGGCAGCTACCAAAAAGCCGGTACGATAGGTGATATAGGATGTACTTCCTTCTTCCCCTCGAAAAATCTGGGTTGCTATGGTGATGGAGGTGCCGTTTTTACCAATGATCCTGAGTATGCGGATAAAATAAGCACCATTGCCAACCACGGTTCACATAAAAAGTATTACCATTCCAGGGTGGGTATCAATTCCAGATTGGACACCCTTCAGGCAGCCATTCTTGATGTCAAGCTCCGGTATTTGGATCAGTACAACCAGGCCAGGCAGAAGGCAGCCGAATTTTACAACAGGGAACTGCAGACAATAGAACAGCTAACCCTTCCATCTGTTACCGGTAAGTCTAAACACATTTATCATCAGTATACGCTGATTCTTGAAGAAGGTGTAAACCGGGATGATTTTAAAGAATTTTTAAAGTCAAAAGGGATACCATCTATGGTTTATTATCCCGTTCCCATGCATTTGCAGGAGGCATTCAACGAAGGAAAGTATTCCGAAGGGGATTTTCCTGTTTCCGAAGAACTTTGCCGGTCGGTGCTGTCTATACCCATGCATACTGAATTGAGTGAGGAACAATTGAACTATATTACCGAAACCATTAAACAATATTTTGCATCATGAACGAACAATCCTACTTTGCACATGAAACAGCAGTCATTGATGAAGGTTGTGAAATAGGAGCAGGAACAAAAATCTGGCATTTCTCCCATGTTATGCCTGATTCCAAAATAGGGGAAGGATGTAATCTGGGTCAGAATGTAGTGGTGGCTCCTCATGTAGAGCTTGGTAATAATGTGAAGGTTCAGAACAATGTATCGATTTATACGGGAGTCATCTGCGAAGATGATGTGTTTCTGGGGCCATCCATGGTATTTACCAACATCAGCAATCCCAGAAGTGCTGTGGTGAGAAGGGATCAGTATGAATTTACCCGGGTAAAGAAAGGGGCCAGCATCGGTGCCAATGCTACCATCATCTGCGGTCATGATATTGGCGAATATGCATTTGTTGGTGCCGGGGCTGTGGTGACCAGAGATGTGCAACCCTATTCATTGGTTCTGGGTAATCCTGCCCGCCATGCTGGTTGGATGAGTGAATACGGTCACCGGCTGCATTTTGATGATTCGGGAGTAGCTTTTTGTCCTGAAAGCAATGAAAAATACAAGCTCGAGGAGGGGGAAGTTTATAAAATTAAATAGATGTTTACAGGTCATTGTGAGACATGATGGCACCATGGTTCATGAATGAGGAGGGTCAGTTTCCCCGGAAGGAATATTCCGGCTTTTGAATTCTGGAATGAGCTTTTCCATCTTCTTTATGATGATTTCGTTGTTCCATGAGCGGTATAATTTTTCAATGGCTTCAATACCCCGGAGAATTCTGGAATGCTGGTTTTCGGACTGCCCCCCTATCCGAATTTTGGAATGGGCGGTGGGAATGTTTTGCTCCGTTTCGTATAGCAGTTCCTCATGCAGTTTTTCCCCGCGACGCAGTTGAGTATATTAAATCTGACTGTTTTCTTCTAATATGCTGTATAATTGATTCAATTCCTCTATTTTATCCGGGTAGCCCATCCTGTCGTATGAATAAATCAAATTGCTGATCAATCGCTGAATGGTTTCTATGTTGGAACAGGGAAGGTAATATTCCTTTTGCGGTTTCAAGTCCTGTTGCTTGATGAAATAATCTATTTCTTTTTTCCCCAGTATAGCCCCTTTATTATAGGGATTGATGTAAAACAGCATCTGATTTTTCGGATTGTTGCTTTCGGTATATTCATTTTTGTAGCCCACAATGAAATTTTTGGGAAGGTTTACCCCGTATATGGGTATATTCAGTTTTTCTGCCAGAGAAGAATATAAAATGGACAGCGTGATGGGATTCCCTTTCTTGGTTTCAAGTACATGGTTGATATAGTTGTTCTGGGGAGCATAGAAATTGGCTGCATTGTTTGAAAATCCATAGATTTTAAAAAGGATGTGATTGATGATACGCACCTTTTCCAAAGCTGTCAAATTTTCGTTGATTTCCAGCCAGATATCTTTTTTTATGGTTTCAAGTTTGTCGTGATAATATTCAAAATTTAACTCGGGGTATTGGTGTTTGGCTAACAGGAATGCGCCTTCAAAAAGGTCCTCACCTCCGGTCATTGCCCATTCTCTGAAGTTGTTCTTTGCAGAATTGAACTGTATTTCCTGTATCAGATTTTCCAGGCGGCTTTGGATTTTTTCATCAAATGATTGCTCCCAGGCCGCTTCCAGCTTAGGGATTACATCGTATCCCTGGTCGAGTAATCTCCCGGATACCTGGTTGTAAATTTCTTCATTCGGGTCGTCCAGAAGTTTTACAAGTGCTTTTATTTCATCTGCCGTTAGTTTGTTCAATTGGGTATGGTTTTAAATGTTTTCCAGTACTTTTTTTGTTAATTCCTGCATTCTGGGGGTATAATCCCCAATGTACTCGTTGGTGACGCGGTTGGCAATGATGGCGCAAACCGTTACAGCCTGATGACCCAGCGCTTGTGACAATGCATAAATGGCAGAACTTTCCATTTCGTAATTGGTGATGGATAAATTTTTGAACCGAAAATTGCTGATTTTATTGTTCATTGTTTCATCAGAAAGAGGCAGTCTCAGCCTTCTGCCTTGCGGGCCATAAAATCCCGGGGCGGATATGGTCATTCCCTGAATCAATGTTTTATCTTGAAATTTTTCCAGAAGTTTTTCAGAGGCATCTGTAACATAGGGAAAAGTGAAATTCTGACTCCAGTTAAGATGATTTTTCAGGCTTTTTTCAATATTTCGGTTTTCTTCGTTCTGATTTAACCGGTAAAAATGGGCCAGATTATCAAAACCAATGGATTTTTTGGTGACCACGAAAGCGCCGTTGGGGATGCTTTCCTGAATTGAACCGGAGGTGCCTATTCTGATTATATTGAGCGGTT
Source organism: Bacteroidales bacterium (assembly GCA_018334875.1). Classification (NCBI taxonomy): domain Bacteria; kingdom Pseudomonadati; phylum Bacteroidota; class Bacteroidia; order Bacteroidales; species Bacteroidales bacterium. The sequence goes on from JAGXLC010000007.1 coordinate 9,483, forward strand.
GAACGGTGCTTTTTGTTACCTTATTGGTAAGGTCTATATTTTTGAGCGCATCCAGCTCGTTAATCACAATATCAATGTTGTCCGGCCCAATGCCTGATGATATCACCGAAATGCTTTTATTTTTGTAGGTGCCTGTAATGGTTCTAAATTCCCTGTTCTGTCTTTCGATTTCTATACGATCGAAATATTCCCCTATGAGGTCAACTCTTCCGGGATCCCCCACCAGAATAATATTATCGGCAATCTCACTGGGGAGAAGTCTGAGATGAAAGATGCTTCCGTCGCTATTGGTTATCAGTTCCGAGGATTTCATCATTATTGAGCCCGTATTTTGTTGTTCAAAGCTATTCATTTTTGCAGAATTCTACAATATTTTTTCAGACAGGCTGCAAACACCAATTTTTTTTTAATATTTGTAGAGCAATTGGTAAATTTAAACATGACTAACTATGAGACTTTTTAAGATTTTTTTTACACTTTTTTTCACAACCACCTTATTGTTCAATTTTCATAATGCATTTGCGCAGAATTCAAATGATTATGAATTCACCATGATTAAGGAGCTTGATGCCACTTCTGTAAAAAACCAGTACCGTACCGGTACCTGCTGGAGCTTCTCGGCAATTTCCCTGCTTGAATCGGAGATGATGAGGAAGGGTAAGGACTCAACAGACCTTTCGGAGATGTATATTGTAAGACATACTTATTCTGAAAAGGCTAAAAAATATGTACGTTTTCACGGTCATTTGAATTTCTCCCCGGGAGGCGCTTTTCACGATGTGACCAATATGATAGATCAATATGGTATAGTCCCCGAATCGGCCTATTCAGGGCTGGAGTATGGCACGGAAAAACACAATCACGGAGAACTGGATGCTGCCTTAAAGGGATATGTGGATCAGGTTATTGAAAATGAAAACGGGGAATTGACTCCGGTTTGGCACGAAGGCTTCGTGGAAGTACTGGAGACTTATCTGGGAGAAAAACCCGGGAGTTTTACCTACGAAGGAGAGAAATATACCCCGCAGTCTTTTGCAGAAGATTACGTAGGCCTTGATCCCAATAATTATGTGGAATTGACTTCTTATACCCATCATCCGTTTTATACCCGGTTCATACTGGAAGTACCCGATAATTGGGCATATGGCCAGGTATACAATTTACCTGTGGATGAGCTGATGGAGGTAATGTATAACGCCATTGACGAGGGTTATACAATAGCTTGGGCCGCCGATGTGAGCGATAAGGGTTTTTCCTGGAATAATGGTTTGGCTATTGTTCCTGCCAAAGACCTCGAAGATATGACAGATACAGAAAGAGCGAGGTGGGAAGAGCTGACTGAAGCAGAAAAACAACAAAGGCTTTATAATTTTAATGAACCCGGGGAAGAAAAGGATATAACCCAGAAAATGCGGCAGAAAGCGTTCAATAATTATAATACTACCGATGATCACGGAATGCATATAACAGGGCTGGCTGAAGATCAGGACGGAACGAAGTATTTTTATGTGAAGAATAGCTGGTCTGCTGAGAACCATATATACGACGGATATCTTTACGCCTCCGATGCTTATGTGCGATACAAGACCATGGATATTATGGTTCATAAAGATGCCATCCCCGGAGATATAGCTGAAAAATTGGGATTATAATCTGGAATTTAATAAATTCCTTTCACGGCGTTTTTTACGTTAAACAGCAGAAGTTTCCGTAATAAGATAATTCTATGAACGCGGATGATGTTCAATGATCGTAGTTCTCAGGTATTCACGGTCAATGTGTGTATAGGTTTCGGTAGTGGTGATGGATTCATGTCCCAGCATTTCCTGAATGGCCCTTAAGTCAGCCCCTCCTTCAATGAGATGCGAGGCAAATGAATGCCTGAATGTGTGAGGGCTGACGTTTTTGGTTATGTTGGCCTTTTCAGCCAGCTTTTTGATTATCAGGTAAACCATTACCCGGGTCAGTTGTTTGCCTCTCCGGTTCAAAAACAGAATGTCCTCACAGTGCTTATCGATGTTGAGATGTTTCCGGTCTTCCAAATACAGATTGATCTCCTTAATGGCCTTCTGGCTCACCGGTGTGAGCCTTTCCTTGTTGCCTTTCCCGATTATTCTGATAAAGTTTTTATTAAAATACAGGTTGGATATCCGAAGATGTATCAGTTCGGATACCCTAAGCCCGCAACTATACAAGGTTTCGATGATGGCTTTGTTCCTTTGGCCCTCCGGCTGGCTTAAGTCAATGGCGTGTATTATCCTGTCTATTTCTTCCACCGTAAGGATTTCAGGCAATTTCCTGCCGATTTTCGGAGATTCGAGCAATTCGGTGGGATCTTTTTCAATATAGTTCTCTATCAATAAGTACTTGAAAAAGGCTTTAATTCCGGAAATCACCCTTGACTGGCTTGTGGGGCTCATACCCAATTCATTGACCCAGTGTACAAACTCTCTCAGATGTTCCGGGTCAATCTGATTGGGCCTCAAATGCTCCTTCCTGGCCTGAATATACTCCCGGAGCTTTTTGATGTCGTTCAAATAAGCATGAATTGAGTTGGAAGAAAGTGACCTTTCCAGTCTCAAAAAATTAACAAATCCTTTTATGGAAATTTCCCAGCTTATCATAAATATTTTAACGAATAATGGCAGGAAATTAATATGCTATATATTATTTTTGCTAAAGTAAAAAAAATTTGTGATTGGTTATGAAAATTCAAATTATTAACGGGCCAAACCTGAATTTATTGGGAGAGAGAGAAAAAGAAATATACGGAGATATCGGGATGACGGAATACTTGAAGATTATACGGGAACATTTCAAGGATTTCCAAATTGATTATTATCAGAGTAATATAGAGGGCGAACTCATCGATAAGATTCAGGAAGCGGCGAAAATATCAGATGGAATCATATTGAACAGTGGGGGATATACCCACACGTCAGTGGCCATTCGCGATGCCGTAGCCTCAGTTTCCTGTCCGGTAGTGGAAGTACATATATCCAATATTTACAACAGGGAAAATTTCAGACATAGCTCCCTGATTGCCCCGAAATGCAAAGGGTCTATAATTGGTTTTGGATTGGACGGGTATCGTTTGGCTGTTGAAAGCTTAAGATTTATTCATTCCAACAAATCATAGTTTTTTGATAGTTTAGCACAAAAGAAACCTAAAAATATGCAGAAGACAAAGATTGTGGCCACCATATCGGATCAGCACGCTGATGTAGATTTTATTCATTCCCTTTACAATGAGGGTATGAATGTGATTCGTTTGAATACAGCTCATCAGAATCCCGATCAAACGAAAATGATCGTGGACAACGCCCGTGAGGTCTCCGAAAAAATTGCCTTGTTACTGGATACAAAAGGACCGGAGCTCCGAACAACAGCATCATCCAGTGAACTGTCAGCAAGTAAGGGCGATATACTGTATGTGGAAGGAGATCCCGAAGGAGAGTCTGAAGGAGACCGGCTCTATGTCAATTACAAAGATCTTGCAAAGGATGTTCCGGAAGGCAGTGAAATTCTTATTGATGATGGGGACATCAGTCTGACGGTTCAGGAAAAGGATAAAACTACACTGGTATGCCGGGTAAACAATACAGGGGTGATCAAACCCAGAAAAAGCATCAACATACCCAAGGTTAAGATAAACCTTCCATGCGTTACGGAAAAGGACAACCAGTACATCCATTTTGCCATAGAGCAGGAACTTGACTTTATAGCCCATTCCTTTGTCAGGAGTAAAGAAGATGTACTGGCGGTTCAGCATATCCTGGATGAGCATGAAAGTGATATTAAGATTGTAGCCAAAATAGAAAACCAGCAGGGTGTGGATAACATTGATGAAATCCTGGATTATGCTTATGGAATTATGGTGGCCAGGGGAGACCTCGGTATAGAGATACCCTACGAAAAAATCCCGGGCATTCAAAAGTACCTGGTGAACAAATGTATCGAACGGAGGCGACCTGTAATCATCGCTACCCAAATGTTGCATTCGATGATTGAAAATCCCCGACCTACCAGGGCTGAAGTTACCGATGTTGCCAGCGCCATATACGGTCAGGCTGATGCTGTTATGCTTAGCGGAGAAACTGCAACCGGAAAATATCCGGTGGAATCTGTACGTACCATGGCCCGTGTAGCCCAAGAGGTAGAGAATTCAAAAGAACCTTTTTATGATGCACCTGAATTTGTTCTTAACAATGAAGTGACGGCTTATTTGTGTAAATCAGCCGTTAAAGCTTCTATCAGGCTTGATGCGAAAGCTGTTATTGCCGATACCACTTCCGGGAAAACCATAAGAAGTATTTCTTCCTACAGGGGCAATAAACCGGTATATGCTCAGTGTTATTCACGGAAAACAATGAGGAAACTGCAATTGTCCTATGGAGTTTTTACCGACTTCATGAAACCGCGCAGCACTTCACATGATTTTCTGAAGTCTGCCATTTCTAACCTGAAACAATATCATCATTTCAAGGATGAGGATTTGGTTGTGGTTATTGCCGGTAATTTTGGGAGAAGTGCCGGGGCCACCTATATTGAGATAGGAAGCCTGGAAAATCTGCTGGGAGCCTCTGATGTAATATAGAAATAGTACAGTTAGATAGTGTTTGTCCATAAAGTCAAAGAGATTTGAAAGAGTCTCGTCTAGAATGTTCGCTGGCAAGGCTTGCGAGTTTTGAATGCCGAATGTAGAGACGTACGGCCGTACGTCTCTACCAAATATAATTGACTGGCATGAAAAACGAGCGTAACGCAGCCAGCGGATATTATAGACAGACTCTAGATAAAATCCCCTCAAACAATTTAGTCCATCCGTCATATGATAGGGGTGATGTACATTCACCCGTCAAAATCCGTACACAGTGAACCCGCCGTCCACGCTGATGCATTGACCGGTAATGAATTTGGCAGCCGGCATACACAGATAGGCTGCCAGGGAAGCAACATCCTCCGGATCGCCCACTTTACCCAGTGGTGTTCTGGAGATCACTTCTTCATAATATGATTTGTCCTTCAGCACTTCATTGGCCAGAGGTGTTTTGATATACCACGGTGCAATGGCATTGACCCGGATATTGTCCCCGGCCCATTCACAGGCAAGGTTTTTGGTGAGCTGTATCATGGCAGCTTTGGTCATCCCATATATGGATCCGGTTTTAAGGTGCTTTTGACCGGCCACCGACGATACGTTAATTATGGAAGCCCCGCCCGATTTTCTGAGCAGGGGTAGTGCATTCCTGCTCATTTCAAATGCAGAGGTAAGGTTGGTTTGGATAATCTTTTCATATTCTTCCCGGGTATATTCTTCGGTTTTTTTCCGAATGTTTATTCCCACATTATTAACAAGAATATCCAGTTTTCCGAATTTTTCTTCCACATATCCGGTTATCTTCCTGTAAGCCTCCTTCTGACTCAAATCCTCCCGTATTCCTATCAGCTTTTCTCCTTCCACTTCCTCCATCTTTTCGAGATCTTCCTGCGATCGGGCAATCACGCAAACCCATGCGCCAAAAGAGAGGAACTCCTTTGCAATGGCTGCGCCAATCCCTCTTGTGCCCCCGGTTACTATGGCAATTTTGTTTTCAAGCGTCCATCTTGTATTCATTATTGTAACAGTTTATTAAAAAAATTGAATTTCAAATTGATTGATATGTCAAATTTACAAACTTTGCTTGTATCAGCATAGAACCCGCATGTTAACTCATGTTCTTGGTGTGAAGGTTTCTGCATGCGGGTTTCATAGGTCTTTTTTTATAGTGATTATTCCTGTGTCAAATTTGGTGAAACGGCCTATTTTGGCGGCATATTTAATTCCTGCCTGATGCAGGTCTGAGATGATCTGTTCCTCATATTGTTCCGGGACAGCAAACAGAAGTCCACCGGAGGTTTGCGCATCACACAAAATGTATTGCTCTGTTTGGGAAATCCGATCATCCCAGCTTGTTTTATTGTCCAGGAAGTTCAGATTATCCCGGGTGCCTCCGGGAATGATGCCGCCACCTGCAAATTCCCATACTTCATCAATGACAGGAATTTTATCGGCATATATCTCAGCATCAATCTTTTCAGGAGCGGTCATCTCACTCAAATGACCCAAAAGTCCAAACCCTGTCACATCAGTACATGCATGCACCGGATAATTTCTTATAATTTCGGCGGTTTTTTTGTTGAGTGCTGTCATGTATCCGGTAAGCTTCCTCTGCACTTCCTCATTTGCCAATCCCTTCTTCAGGGCTGTTGCTAGTATTCCGGTTCCTATGGGCTTGGTAAGGATCAGGGAGTCTCCTTCGCGGGAGCCTGAGTTTCTCCATATCTTTTCGGGATGGACCCGTCCGGTGACCACCATTCCATATTTGGGTTCATGGTCGTCTACGGTGTGTCCTCCCAGGATATTGATGCCTGCTTCACGAGCCTTTTCCCTCGCTCCCTCGAGGATTTCCTGCAAAAGTGAAATGGGTAGACGTTTTGAAGGGAATCCGACTATGTTCAACCCAAACAGCGGAATGGCCCCCATTGCGTACAGGTCACTCAGTGCATTGGCAGCAGCAATGGCTCCAAAATCATAGCCGTTGTCTACGATGGGAGTAAAGAAGTCCAGGGTCTGGACAATAGCTACCTCCTCGGTGATTTTATAAACCGCGGCATCATCTGAAGTTCGTGTATCGGCAAGTATGTTGGGATCATCCGTCACGGGAATTTTGCTGAGCAGCTTTTCCAGTTCCTGGGGCCTCAGTTTACAAGCGCAACCCATGCCTTGCGTGTAGTGGGTGAGCTTAATTTTGCCGGTTTCTTCTTCAGTCGATTCACCTCCGGCATTCATACGTGATAGGGTTTTCGTGATGATCTTTGCACATTCACTGATCTCTTCCCTGGTGGTGTACTTTCCGGTAGAGAATCTGAGTGTGCCCATAGCAAATTGTTCTTCTACTCCAATGGCCCGGAGTACCGCTGAAATATCTATGTTATCGGTATGGCAGGCAGCTCCGGCGGAGGCTGCTATACCTCTGTCAGAAAGTTCGTTTAAGAGAATATTGGCCTCTATGTTGGGGAAGCTTACCGAAAGGGTGTTGGGCAGTCGCTTTTCCGGATGTCCGTTCAGCCTGATGTCGGGAAAATTTTTTTCAAGTTGCTGATGGAGCATATCCCTTGTTTCCTTCATGATTTCCGCGTTTTTACTCAGATCCCTGCGGGCCGCCTCGCAGGCTTTCCCCAGGCCGGCAATTTCTATTACGTTTTCGGTCCCGGCTCTCATATTTCTTTCATGATCCGCACCGTGTATCAGCTTTTCCAGATGAACGCCTTCCCTGATATATAGCGCACCGACACCCTTGGGGCCGTAGAGTTTATGCCCGGCAATAGATAGCAGGTCCACCCCGGTTTCTTTTGCATTAAGGGTAATTTTTCCTGCTGACTGCGCTGCATCTGTATGAAAAAGTATATGACGGGCCTTTGCTGTTTGAGCAATCTCTTCAATCGGTTGGATGGTGCCAATTTCGTTATTGGCGTGCATGATGGTGATCAAAATGGTATCTGTTTTAATGGCATCTTTTAATTCATCCATACGGACAAGGCCATACTCATCCACGGGAAGATATGTAACGGAAAAACCATTTTCTTCCAGGTATTTACATACTTCTGTTACAGCAGGGTGCTCTATTTCGGAAGTGATAAGATGGTTCCCTTTATCCCGGCAGGCAAAGGCAGCCCCTTTGATTGCATAGTTGTTGGATTCTGTACCGCCACTGGTAAAAACAATTTCGTGAGGCCGGCAGCCGATTAGATCAGCAACTTGTTTGCGTGCCTTTTCCACTGCCTTCTTCCCTTCAATGCCAAACTGATGCATGCTTGACGGATTGCCGAAATAATGGTCGATAAAAGGCTTCATGGCTTCTGCAACTTCCCTGTCAATGGGTGTGGTGGCATTGTAATCCAGATAAACTTCCATAAGTAGTTTTTTACAAATCTAACAATTCTTTCCTGTATTCTATCAGACTTATTCCCCCTGTGTGTTCGGAAGACCTGGGTTGTAAAATTTCTTCATAATCTTCCGTTTGAAGCGGTAGGTTCTGGTTTCAATTTTTTCGAACCAGAGACATTGTCATTGTATCAACCTACCTACATGACAACATGACATGAATTAATATTTGGCATATCATTTGATTCTTTAAGGGTGAAAACATAAATGAAGATGGTCGGCCAGAGAAAACGAGAAAAAAGTTATGTCGAACTAAAAAAGAAAGGAGGATAGCATTATGATACCCATGTTAAGAAATAAACGATTTCTGCCAAGCTTTGATGATGATGTATTTGGCAAAGATTTTCTGAGGGACTTTTTCGATTTTGAAAGCAATCCGAGTGTACCGGAAGTGAACGTAAAAGAAAGCAAAGATCAGTTCACCATTGAAGTTGCTGCACCAGGAATGGATAAGAATGATTTTAATGTGAACATTCAGAACAACATGCTGGTTATTTCTTCTGAAAAAGAAGCACAGGATCAGGAAGGCGGTGAGGATGAGAATTATGTAAGGAGAGAATTCAGCTATAGTTCATTCCAGAGATCTTTCAGTATTCCTGAAACTGTGGATGCAGACAACATCAAAGCCAAATATGAAAATGGGGTGCTTTATGTAGAGCTTCCCAAGAAGAAAGAAGCCGTTGAAAAAGCATCCAAACAAATCAAAATCGAATAGTTACCCGGATTAAATCTGAAGGTATTCATTTGGGTAAGTCAAAAAATAACCGCTTGATTTCAAGCGGTTATTTTTTTGCTATCGGGAAAAAATGATACCTATTCTGGATCATTCTTACCGCAGCTTTAGCTGCAAACAAATTTTTCATAACCTGATGATAGGTATCGTTCTCAAAATTAAGCAATTTAATTTTGCTAAAAAAACAAAATTTTTAGAAGTGGTAGTATACAATGCTGAAATTTTAGTTTTTGTTTTTCTAATAACCATGAATTATATACATTTGCTGTTGAATAACATATTTTTTCAATTTATGTAAATAACGGCCCAATAGAATGAGCGAAGGTGTGCATGTTATAGATAAAATGAATGTGTTTCGGGTCCTTAAAGACGAGCAAAAGGATCGTTTGAAGGAAAAGAGTACACTGGCCCACTATAAAAAAAATGAAATCATTTACAAAGAAGGTGATAAACCCACAGGCCTTCTTTTTCTTTCCACAGGAAAGGTAAAAATCTATAAAGAAGGAGTCGGGGGGAGGGAGCAGATCGTTCGCATGGCACGGCCGAATGGATTCATAGGTTTCCGCGCATTGTTTGCCAAACAAAACTATCTTGCTACCGCCGAAGCCATTGAAGAGTCAGATATCTATACCATTGAGAAACAGACGCTCTTCGATATACTGAAAGAAAACGGCGAATTCGGTCTTAAGATCATTGAATACCTGGCTTCAGAACTCGGATTCTCCAATACCCGTACGGTTACTTTAACGCAGAAACATATCCGGGGAAGACTTGCTGAATCCCTGATATTTCTGAAAGACACCTATGGATTTGAAGAGGACGGAGCTACTCTTAAAGTCTATCTTTCCCGTGAAGACCTGGCCAATCTTTCCAATATGACCACCTCCAATGCCATAAGAACCCTTTCTTCATTTGCCAGGGAAAATATCATTTCCCTGAATGGAAGAAAGATCCAGATTCTTGATGATTTTGAGCTGGAAAGTATCAGTGAACGGGGATGAGAAACCGGCAATAATATGACGACTCAGGTTTTTTCGTGCAATATTTGATCTATATTCCTTGTGATTCTGCTGTTATAAGGCCGGTCGGTATGGTTCAGGATGATGATTGTGCTGGTATCCTCAATAAATCGGATGATACCGGTTCTGAAACCGTTCCATTTGCCATAATGGTAAACCATCTTTTTGCCGTTGGATTCCTTTAACCTGAATCCGAAGCCATAGGGATAGTGATTTCCGTTTTTCAGTTCAAGTGATTGAAATGCTTCTTTCTTGGTCTGTTCTGAAATGAGCTTGTTTTCATACAGCCCCTGGTCCCATTTATACAGATCGCTAACAGAAGAGTATACGCCTTTGTCACCCACTGTTCCGTCGTTTACGGTAGGAGAGACGTTTCTGAAATAGCGACCCCACTGGCGGTAGCCATTTACATGTTGGTGGTTGTTTTTTCCGTAAGCCGTGCTGTAAACATAACTATTATTCATATCCAGGGGGTCAAAGATGTTCTCTTCCATAAAGGCATCGTATCGCATCCCTGTGATGTTTTCTATTATAGAAGCCAGTACCACATATCCCGTATTGGTATAGTGGAATCTTGTACCTGGTTTAAAATACAGGTTTAACCTGTGCCTGGCAAGCATATCCATAACATCATCGTTATAGGGAGGTCTGTCTTTGTTCCAGTAATGTTCTAATAACCACATATAATTGGCAAGGCCTGATGTATGATTAAGCAATTGCCTGATGGTGATATCTTTATAGGGGAAATGGTCGATGTATCGATGGGCTGAATCGGAGTAATCCAGTAAGCCCCGCTCTTTGAGTATCATTATCCCCATGGCAGTGAACTGTTTGGTTATCGAAGCCACCTGAAATATGTGATCGTCGGATAGGGGGGTGTTGTTTTTCGGATCGGAATAACCAAATGATTTGTTGTAAATCAGGTAGTTATTATGAGCCACCAGCACATTTCCCTGGAAATTTATGCTTTGGTGGTGTATATTAAGAAAAGAATCGATTTTTTCTATTTTTTTGCTGTACATGAGTTGGGCGATCTCCGATTCCTCTATATTGTATTCCCCATGTGCCACACTACTTGCCGAAGTGGGAAAGGTGAACGTAGTGAAGGAAATGGGGAGAATAAATATCACCATCATTAGGGTGATTCCAAGCAATGTGTTTAGTTTTCCGAATTTTAGGGCTTTCATGCTTTTACTCCGTTTAAAGGTTTCAAAAGTAAGGTAAAATTTTATATGAGTCAATAGTTGTTTGATTTTTTGTTAATAATAAGACATGTTTTTATGAAATATACTTCAATTATCATCTTGTCCGGTGCGAATGATTTACAAATGATTCGGGTTAGAAAATCCATGCCAAATATTGTACATTTGTATCAACAAGGAGAAAGAGAAAATGTTCGGGAGTTGTGTACAGGCAATTATCCCGGATTGATCTTTTAACAAAAAAGTGATTAAAAAGTGGGAAGAAAGAAGCGATTACCGGTTTACGAAGAGGTACCGATACTTGATATAGGAGCTGAAGGAAAATCCATTGCCAGGGTTGACAATCAGGTGGTATTTGTGACCAAAGCCTTGCCCGGTGATGTAGTGGATATCAAGATAACCCGGAAGAAAAAATCCTATATGGAAGGGCTGCCTTTAAGGTTCCACCAATATTCGGATAAGCGTGTCGAGCCTTTTTGTAAACATTTTGACCTGTGTGGTGGCTGTAAGTGGCAGGATTTGCCCTATTCCGAACAATTAAAGTACAAGCGGCAGCAGGTAACTGATAATCTCGAGCGTATAGCAAAGGTTGATCTACCGCTGGTAAGAGATATCCTTCCGGCACCGGATACCCGGTATTACCGGAACAAAATGGAGTTTACCTTTTCCAGTATCCGGTGGTTGAGAAAAGAAGAGATGGACTTACCCGATGAAGAGAAGGAGCTGAGGGGCTTGGGCCTGCATATTCCCGGCCGCTGGGATAAGGTCGTGGATATTGAACATTGCTATCTGCAGAAAGAACCGTCCAACAGAATCCGGCTGGCCGTAAAGGATTTTGCGATCAGAAACGGATACAGTTTTTTCGATCTGAGAAAACATGAAGGTTTCCTGCGCAACCTGATCATCCGTACTTCTTCTACTGATGAAGTGATGGTGATTTTGGTTTTTGCCTTAGATGATCCTTCTGCAAGGGAATCCATTCTGGACTATCTGAAGGAGGCCTTCCCGGAGATCACCTCCCTGTTTTATATGATCAATCCCAAAGCCAATGATTCGATCTTTGACCTGGATCCCGTTTTATATTATGGCAGGGCATTTATTTATGAAGAGATGGAAGGTTTAAAGTTTAAAGTAGGGCCAAAATCATTTTATCAAACCAATTCCCGGCAGGCATACGAGCTTTATAAACTGGTAAGGCGGTTTGCGAATTTGCAGGGTGACGAAAGGGTTTATGATCTTTACACCGGCACCGGCACCATTGCCAATTTTCTGGCTCCACACTGCAAACATGTGGTGGGTATTGAGTCGGTAAAAGAAGCCATAGATGATGCCAGGCAGAATGCCGAATTAAACAGGCTAAACAATACCACCTTTATTCACGGAGATATGAAGGAGCTGCTGAATGAGGATTGCTTCAGCCGGTACGGATACCCGCAGGTTTTGGTAACCGACCCGCCGAGAGCCGGCATGCACAAGGATGTGGTAAGCAATGTTCTCAGGGCAGAACCGGCCAGAATTGTATATGTAAGCTGCAATCCCGCCACGCAGGCCAGGGATATTTACATGCTGGCCGGGAAATACAGGGTAATGGATGTTCAGCCTGTGGATATGTTTCCCCATACCTATCATGTGGAGAATTTGGTATTGCTGGAAAAGCGCTTGGACTGAACACCATTCCCTTGCATAATCTACGGCAATGATTTTCGTTCTTATTTTTGCCAACAGGTTTTGGCGGATAAAATTAAAGTATTAGTTTTGCAACCGGAGGAATGGCGGAGTGGACGAACGCGGCGGTCTTGAAAACCGTTGACACCTTGCGGTGTCCGGGGGTTCGAATCCCTCTTCCTCCGCTAGGTCTAAAGGCTTTCTGTATTGCAGGAAGCCTTTTTTGTTTGTGAAAGAGAATGGATTTGTTGAAGAGGGATCACGGAATGAAATGCAGTAATCCCTCTTCCTCCGCTAGGTCTAAAGGCTTTCTGTATTGCAGGAAGCCTTTTTTGTTTAGACCCTTTATTTATCCGCATTGGTCAGCTTCAAAATGCGTCCTGGCTGGTTTACAACCACATAAATGGCGCCATCCGGACCGGGGGCTGCATCTCTGACACGGCCCGCGTTTTTCAATATGGTTTCGGTATGCAGAATCCGGTGATCGTAAACACGGAGAAGCTGAACCTCTTCAAAGCGAAGGGCTGTTACCAGCAGATCGTTGTTCCATTTTGGAAATTCATCACCGGTATAAAAAGACATACCGCATACAGCGATCGAAGGTTTATAGTAAAGTATCGGCTGCATCATGCCGGGTCTATCGGTCTCCTCGGTGATGATGGTTCCATCGTAGTTTTTTCCGTAGGTGATGACCGGCCATCCATAATTTTTTCCCCCCTGTATCAGGTTGATTTCATCTCCTCCCATAGGTCCGTGTTCGGTTTCCCAAATTTCGCCAGTTTCAGGATGCACACCCAGCCCCTGGGCATTTCTTGATCCGAAGGCGAATATGGAAGGCAGTGCACCTTTTCGGTCCTTAAAGGGATTGTCTTTTGGTATGCTTCCATCTGGGTTGATCCGGTGGATCTTTCCGTTTGGACGGCTCAAATCCTGGGCCTGGTCTTGTGCTCCGCGGTCTCCTATGCTGAAATAGAGATATCCCTCGGGATCAAATACGATGCGGCTGCCATAGTGATATCTTGTGGTGCGGTAAGTATCATGTGGCGCCTCAAAGATTACCTCCTGCCCGGTCCAGGTATTGTCTTTTATTTTGCCTCTTACTATCCTTGTCATGGCGGGTGTACGCTCTCCTTCATTTTCTTCTTTCAGCTCATGGCTATAGGCCAGGTATATCCAACCGTTTTTTTCATATTGGGGATCTACCTTAACATCAAGCAGACCACCCTGTCCGCTGTGCAAAACTTCCGGTGTATTCTTTACCGGCTCCTCCATCAGTTGGTCGTTTTCGATGATCCGCAGCCGCCCTGGCCGCTCGGTGACCAGTATTTTGTTATCACCAATGAAATCAATGGCCCAGGGTATTTCCAGCTTATCGGTGATCACCTCCATCTCCATCTGGTAATCCAGTGTCTGCAGATCGAGTGGTATTTCCTCTCTGTCTTGGCTTCTTTCCGTCTCAAAATCCTCAATATAAGCAAGCACCCGATCTATTTCGTCATCGCTCAGGGTTTCATCATATGCCGGCATGCCTACATGTGGAATGCCGAATTTGATGTTGCGGAATTTATAGCTTCTGCCTCCTCCATACTGCCATACACCGTTGATTAAACTCTGGGCATTGCCTCCGTCTAATTCGGCCCCGTGGCACTGGGCACAATGTTGCTTGTACAGTTGTCTTCCCTCATTCTCCTGCGCCTGAATAGCCATTACAGGTAGAAGAATAAGCAGCCCGGTGAATAAGTGCATCGGTAAATTTTTCATAAATGAATGATTTATTTGTTGAATGTGAAATTTCAAGGATAAATATAGGAATTTTTTATTAAAATTTAATTGTGGATGGTTTGCAGAAGATTATTTATATTCAGTTTATTTAATAAATGGCCATTAGTGCACGAATAAATATAGCCCTGACACAGAAAAGCAGGGTTGGGTCCATGATAATGGCCCGGGCATTTTCCTTGATGGGGGTTTCAGGTTTTAAAGCCAGTTCAATAATCACCTTATTGACATTCTGGGGTCAATGGTAATGTGCTTAATGGTTCCTACATTGATTCCCATGTATTTAACAGGGCTGCCTACCTCCAGGCCACTAACGGAAACGCCTTCATAGGATACATAATATATATCCTCTTTTTCGAAAAACTCCCGGGCGGCTAAAAAACCTATGACAGAAAGCAGTATTGCCAGACTTACAAAGAGAAAAACCCCAAGACGGATTTTTTGTGAACGATTTCTCATAATGTGCTTTAAAATTTTTGATAAAAATACATTATTTTTTTTGACTTCATGCATTTTTTTATTATCTTGACAAATTGTTAAACATATAAAATTCATCAAAAATGAGTAATGGTAGTTTTAGTTTCGGCAAGTTTTATAAAGATTCAAAGCAAACCCTTTTTCAACCCAAAGCGTACTTCGCTGAAATGGAGATCAGTGGAGGTCTGGGTGAACCCATTCTTAAAGCTTTGGTTTATGGGGTTATAGCAGGAATCTTTATATTGATCTGGAGCCTGTTGGATATAATAGGTGTTACAGCAGGTAGTAACAGCGGCAATGATGCTGTAGTAGGTTTTTTCGGCACCATCATCGGAGCTGTTGTGGGTGTGTTTGTTGCAGGATTGATTATTATGGCCCTCTCTTACATTTGCAGTGGCAACAAAAATTATGAGGCCAACATGCGGGTAGCTGCTTCCATCATGGTCGTGTTACCCGTCAGTTCGATTCTGGGATTCTTCGGTGGAATCAGTTACGTGCTGGGTGCGGTGATCGCGCTGCTGGTTCATCTGTACGGTGTGTATATGCTTTATAATGCACTTGTAAGTACATTAAAAGGAGACCAAAAGCCTGCCAAGGCAATTTCTTACATCTTGGGTGTATTACTGGTTATTTTTGCCATTATCGGTTTGGTATAGCACACTCCGTGGGCGTTATAAGCAGAGGATAAAACAAAAAAACAGGAAATGTCGATATTCCTGTTTTTTTGTTTCAGTATTTTTGTGGAATGTTCTGTGATTACAGTGTGGCTTGAAAGGTAAGCTGTGTCTTTTTCGCTATTTTTCCCCGTAATCTTCTGTAATACGGATTTTTTTCCAATTATGCGTCTGGTGGCTTTTTTGAGCCTGCAAATACTCGTTTTGCAGTTGAGCGAAAACCATGGGAACGGTTGAAATTCCTTTGACCTTGCCTGCATTCACGCCGGTAAAGGCAAAGCCGTCGTTCATATTACCGTTATAGGCTTCCAACAGGGCCTGGGCAATACAGTAAGAAGTAGTTTTTGGATCACATGACTTGATGCAGTGATGTCTGCACACAGACGGCTTTCGTTTCCCTTCTTTTGCTTCCCGGAGAAATTGGTTTGAAAGCGATCTTCCGGGCATGCCCACCGGACTTTTTATAATCTCAATGTCCTCTTCATCAGCATCCACAAAAGCATTTTTGAAGACAACAGAGGCATCACACTCTTCGGTTGCCACAAAACGGGTTCCCAGTTGCACAGCGTCCGCTCCCTGCCGGATAAAGCTATACATATCGGCCCCGGAGTAAATACCCCCGGCAGCTATTACCGGTATCTTCCGGTCATACTGTTGCTCTATGTTTTTAGTAACTCCAAGTACATCCTCCACCAGATGCTCCAGTCGGTTGTTTTCATTATGGAGGGCTTCTGCTTTAAAGCCCAGATGTCCACCTGCCTTGGGACCTTCCACAACGATAGCGTCTGGCAGATAATCATAATTTTGTTTCCATTTCTTGCAGATGATCGAAGCTGCCCGTGAGGAGGAAACAATGGGCACCAGCTTTGTTTTACTTTCCTTGTCCAGGTATCCCGGTAAATCAAGTGGTAGTCCTGCTCCCGAAAATATAATGTCGATGCCTTCTTCAAGGGAAGTACGCACCATATCACTGAAATTGGTAATCACCGACATGATATTGACACCAAGGATACCGTCTGTTTGATTGCGTGCTTTTCTGATTTCATTGCGTATGGCTTCGATATTCCTTTTTCTGTATTGTTTGTGGGTTTTATGACCTATCAAGCCGATGCCTACCGATGATATGACCCCGACACCTCCCATGTTGGCTACCGCCGAAGCAAGCCCTGACAGGGAAATGCCAACACCCATTCCCCCCTGTATGATGGGGACGGGTATAGAAAGGTCTCCTATATTAAGGGATTCTAAATTCATAATATTTTTCATTTTTAATTGCTTCTTATTTTATATGGTAAAAAAGCAGAACCTCTGCTTTTGCATCTGTAGTTGTTTGTGATAAATCCGCAAGAGTCAATGGTTGTATGAAATGGTAAGATATTTCAGGCCATTATCATCTTCGGCTGCAAACAAAGTTTGCTGCAAAAATGTTCATTTTTACCTGAATTTTATAATTTGAATTTAATCCAATGGAGCAATTGGCAGCTTACACAAGACACCGAACGCCGATCACCTCCTTTCGGCAATGGAGGGTAGGCGAAGATAGAAGCTTCAGCCCAATGGGTCATCTGTCGTTCATTGAATCATTATTTTCTAAGGCTACTCCGCCTTTTTGACCTTGATGCCTTTTGGTACCTTGATTCCCAGCATGTCTGTAAATTTCTCCACCAGGTTGTAGATGGTCTCACGGGTTTCTTCGTCAAAATCTTCCAATGTCAACTCTTCGGACTGAACTTTTGAAAGAAAGGTGGAACCCAGAATGGATCTTGACATGTTGTTGTTCTCGATATAATCCGAATTGGCTTCAGTGATGCCAATGCGTTTGTTAAGTATGTGCTTTTTGAAATCAAGTGTGGAGAAGATGTCCTCGATCTTTCTGAAGCCCTCATCCAGGATGAGTATCTTCTCCTTGGTTTTTTCATCATCGTTCTGGAAAAGGTTATGCCTGAAATAGTCGTATATATCCCGGCCTTCATCATGGTTGCCCAGGATGATGTAAAATCCGAGTTTCCAACCCATCAGCAGGTTGGCCAGAGAAGTGACATTGGAAACATCGGAGGCGGGCAGGAAATAAAGTTCTTCATTCAGTCCCACAATCCTGTAAAGGGCATTAAAGAAATAGTAGGAAGCGATATCCTCTACGATGATGTTGTTGTCCTTCTGGACAAATTTTTGATCGTTCAGGCGTGTGCCCATCAATACATAGATAGGGGAGAGGGTGTCACTCGAGGCGGTTTTGAAGGAACCGGGTTCAAAGATTACTGTTTCGCTGTATTCTTCTTCATCGGCTCTTTGAAGGGCCAGAATCCGGTACAGTTTGTTAACGTTGATCAGATGCGGTGAATGTGTGGTATAGAGAATCTGCACATCATTTTTGAGGTCCTCGAATACCTTGAGCACATCCTCCTGGGCTCTTGCATGCAGGCTTAATGCCGGCTCGTCTATTAACAATACACGGTCGCGGTTCTTATGCTTGGCAAAGGCTTTCAGCTCAAGATAAAAGGAGAGAAACCATCTCACGCCGCGGCTTCTTTGCTGGGGATAGAGCCTTTCGTCTTTATCCTTAATCCAGAACTCAATGTAGGGTTTTCCTACCTTTTCCGGTGTATTGTGGTCGTAATGCTCCATCTCAAATGAAATGTGGATTTTGTTGTTCTTGCCCACATTTTGTCTCCAGTATTCATGGAAATCCACCGTGATCTCATTGTTGAGCTTTTCGATCTTTTGCTTGAGTATCCGGCTGTTCTTCTGGTTGAAGAATTCTGGTTTCAGATTGGTAATTTCCAGATAGTTTTTAACGGCTTTGAAGCCTTTTACGTTTTCTTTTTCGTTAATGATGTCTTCCAGGTCGATCTTATTGGGCAGCAGGCTGCTGAAATCGTGAAAAAATTCGAATACCGGCGCATTGTCGAAAAAAAGGCTCCCGAGGGTTTCCAGATCATAGTAATTGTCTTCAATATCCATCTGATTGGTTACTTCCTTATCAGCTTGGGATTTTGGTGTACCTTCCATGATCATTGCCGCCGTTCTTACCTTAAACCCATATTCCCTTGTCTTACCGGACAACTGCCTGCTCAGTTCCTTGTAAGACTCTCTCAGGCTTTTTACCTGCATCTCAGCGTTTCTTCGCTCCTTCTCATTGTTGAGAAGGCTATATTCGGCTTCAGCATTCTTTAAATCCCTGTATCTGTTCTGAACCTCGTTCTCCAGGCGTTCTTTTTCCTGATTGATGTTTTCAACCTCACTGGCCAGTTTGTATTGGTCTTCCAGTCTCTGAAGCTTTTCCCCGTGTTCTTTTATTTTATTTTGTATGTCGCTGTGTTCTTCCTGGTACTGTTTTAATGTATCCTGCAGTTCGTTTAGCTTTTCCCTTGCCTGGGCAACATTTTTGTTTTTTTTGGATTTATTCAGCGTCTTTTTTTGTGCCTGAATGTTATGTTCTGTTTCCCTGATGAGTTGATCCAACTCATCTTTCCGGTTGATGAGGCCATCGTATTCCTTTTTCGTCTCTTCATAATCCGTGTAAACCTCGGCCAGTTGATGCCTGGTATTGTTCAGTAATTTTTCTTTCTCCTCCTTCTTTTTATCCCAGTATTTTCTGATGGCTTCTTCCTCAATGCTTATCCTGCTGTTGTGCAGATCCTCCCAGGTTCTGCAGATGCTTATGGACTCCAGTTTTTTTATGATATTGAGGGCTTCGGGGGGTAATTTGTTGATGTCGACTATATCCTTGTATTGGTCGTCATTTAATTCAAAGGAACAGTATACTTCGGGCATGGAAAGGTCGCTTCTCAGGATGTCTTCTGATATTTTTCCAGTATAAAAACTTTCCAGGGCTTCCAGTACAGTCGTTTTTCCGGATTCATTCTGCCCGATCAGTATGGTGATATTGTCATTGGCCGTATTGCACCATCCGGAATCAATTATGGAACGATAATTTTTTATTCTGAAGGATTTTAATTTCATAATGATTTAATTTTATCTGTATTAAAAGCTTACCCCTATTACCAACACGTCATCTACCTGTTCAAAATTGCCTTTCCATTCCCTGAACTTTTCATCCAGGATGGATTTTTGCTCAGGTAACTCATGGGATTGTATTTCGGTTAGGAGTTTTCTGAAGTTCTTAAACTTGAATTTTTTGAATTCCGAGCCTCCGAGTTGATCTACAAAGCCGTCTGTGAAAAGATAGGCCCTGTCGCCCGGTTTAACCTGAATGGTATGGTTTGTGAACGAACTTTCGAATAAGGCGTATATACCGATGGGCATCCGGTCTCCACGAATTTCATTTAAGGTGCCCTTGTGAAAGTGATACATTGGATTTTTGGCTCCTGAAAACTGAAGCTCTCTGGTTTTTTGATTGTAGATAAACAGGGCCAGATCCATGCCGTCCTTGAGCTCTTTTTTGTCACCTGTTTGGTTCAGGGTTTTCATAATCCGTTCCCGCATGCTGTTTAAAATGCGGTTTGCTTTGGGAAGGGGATCCCTGTTGGTAATTTCATTGAGAAAAGTAATTCCCAGTATGCTCATGAAAGCACCGGGAACACCATGACCTGTGCAATCTCCCACTGCCAGGACAATTTTTTCCCGAACCTGGCGCAACCAGAAAAAATCACCGCTCACCATATCTCTGGGTAAAAAGAATACGAAATTATCGGGAAACATCCTGTTTAAATCTTCCTGACTTGGAAGAAGCACTTTTTGGATATACTGGGCATACTCCAGGCTTTCGTTCAGGGCTTTCTTCTGGCGCTCAACGAGTTTCTTGAGATATTCTTCTTCCGATGTTTTGATTTTTTCCTGATTCATCTCAACTGGTATTGTATTGTCCTCAGTAATTTCATAAAATTAATAAAAATGACGATAAATTAGCATTTAGAAACGGGTAAATTTTGACCAAATCCATATATTTTTACTTTAGATGACCTTTTGTTTATTTAAAAATAATCCAGACCTGTATAATTCCACGGGCTGATTTTTTTGAGCTTTTCCCTGACCGATTCATTCACATCCAGTTGATCTATGAATTCAATAAAGTCGTTTTGGGTTAATTGTTTGTTTTTACGAGTAAAATGCTTTAAAAGTTCGTACGGATTTTCTATTCCTTCTTTTCTCAGCATGGTTTGGATTGCTTCGGCAACAACGCTCCAGTTTTCCTCCAGGTCCCGGTCAATGGCTTCTTTGTTCAGTGTAATTTTATTCAATCCTTTGGTCAGTGATTGAAAAGCAATGAGTGTATGGGCAAAAGGCACGCCAATATTCCTGGAAACGGTAGAATCCGTAAGATCTCTCTGCAACCTGGAAATTGGAAGCTTGGATGCCATGTGTTCCAGGATGGCATTGGCCATGCCCAGGTTTCCCTCTGCATTCTCAAAATCTATGGGGTTTACCTTATGGGGCATTACCGAGGAACCTACTTCTCCTTTTTTGATCTTTTGTTTGAAATAGTTCATGGAGATATAACTCCACATATCCCTGGAAAGATCGGTCAAAATGGTGTTGATCCGGCACATACCATGGAAAAATGACGCCAGGTTATCGTAATGTTCGATCTGGGTGGTGATCTTTGATCTTTCCAGTCCCAGCCCTTTATTTACAAAGTTATCGGCGAAGGCTTCCCAGTCGATTTCGGGATAAGCCAGGTGATGGGCATTGAAATTACCGGTAGCCCCTCCGAACTTCGCTGAAAAAGGTATCTGTTTCAGTTGCCTCATCTGCTCGTTTAGGCGCTCGTAAAAAACCCTGATTTCTTTTCCTACCCGTGTAGGTGATGCAGGCTGGCCGTGTGTATGGGCAAGCATCGGAATGTCCTTCCATTCCCGGGAAAGTTCATCCAGCTTTTTAAGGAGACTTTCAATATGGGGAAGGTAATGGTTGTTAAATGCATCCTTCAGTGAAAGCGGTGTGGCTGTGTTATTGATGTCCTGCGAAGTTAGTCCGAAATGTATGAATTCCTTATAATCTTTAAGCCCCAGCTCAATGAATTGTTCCTTCAGGAAATATTCTACCGCTTTTACGTCATGATTTGTTTCTTTTTCAATTTCCTTGATCTTTTCTGCGTCTTTGAGATCGAAGTTTTTGTATATCCTGCGTAAAGGCTCAAAAAACTCATGGTTGAAACTTTTCAGTTCCGGAAGGGGAATAAGGCACAGATGGATGAAATATTCCATTTCGATCCGGATGCGGTATTTGATGAGTCCGAATTCTGAGAAATAGCGGTCTGTTTCTTCTGTTTTCCTTCGGTATCTTCCATCTATGGGAGATATGGCCGTAAGTGCATTTAAATCCATAATGGTTTAAACTTTTGTTTCGGCAAAAGTAGAAAAATTTGGCTCCCGTTTTTCTTTTAATCGTAATAAATACGCTTTACAATGAAGTGAAAGCTCGGAGGTGAATTAGAATTGAACCCTTGCTGTTAAAATTTGTAAAAAATGCGTGTGGATTGTTAAATAAATAATTGGTGTTTGTCCATAAAATCAAATAGATTTGAAAGAGTCTCGTCTGGAATGTCCGCTGATAAGGTTGGGGAGTTTTGAATGCCAAATGTAGAGACGTACGGCCGTACGTCTCTACCAGATATAATTGATTGGCATGAAAAATGATCGTAACGAAGCCATCGGACATTATAGACAGCCTCTAATTAGGCACATAGGATGGATTTGTTTCAGTCCGGATTATATACCGGTAATTCAGCCGTTTTTAGTAATGGAAGCTTTTTGTCAGTCCATAAGATAATTTTTTATACCTTTGGCTAAAGTCTTTGAGTGTCTTTTTACCTGAATGCACTAAATCGTATTAATAATTACCATGATAAACATAAACTTTACAAGAGCTTTATCACTACAGACGGTATTCATGATGGTCATACTGGCGGTAAGTTTTTCGGTTTTGCCCCGGGAAACAGCAGGAAGGGAGTCTTTAAGACAGAATGAACCCACCGACAGTTTGCTGGTATACAATTTTGATATCACCCAGAACATTGAGCCGGCTGCCTGGCGACTTACCAAACGGGCATTTGCCGAGGCACAGGAGCTTAATGCAGATTATATCGTTGTCAATATGAATACCTACGGAGGTTTGGTGAATATTGCCGATTCCATAAGAAGTAAGTTTCTGGACAGCAAGATACCGGTAATCGTATTTATTACCAACAATGCTGCCTCAGCCGGTGCGTTGATCTCCATTGCTGCTGACAGCATTTATATGAAGGAAGGGGCACGGATAGGGGCGGCCTCGGTGGTCAATCAACAGGGTGAGGTCATGCCTGAAAAGTATCAGTCATATATGCGGTCGACCATGCGGGCTACTGCTGAGGCCCAGGGCAGGGATACACTCATAAGGGGGAAAGATACACTTATCCGGTGGCGGAGGGATCCCCGTATTGCTGAGGCCATGGTAGATCCTGAAATTTCCGTGGAAGGTGTGGTAGATGATACCAAGGTTTTAACCTTTACTACAGAGGAAGCCATTGAAAACGGTTATTGCGAAGGCAAAAGAGAAAATATAAAGGAACTGCTTGAAAAGGCCAATATACAGCCCTACAAGATCCGGCGTTATGAGATTACAGGACTGGAGTCTCTGACCGGTTTTCTTATGAACCCGGCATTTCAAAGTATATTGATCATGATCATTGTAGGAGGTATTTATTTTGAATTGCAATCGCCGGGAATCGGATTCCCCTTGCTTGCCGCCGTTATTGCGGCTGCCCTTTATTTTGCACCCCTTTATGCCGAAGGCATTGCCCAGCACTGGGAGCTTGGTCTTTTCATTCTCGGGTTAATCCTTATCGGCATCGAGATTTTCGCCATACCGGGGTTCGGTGTCGCCGGTATTGGAGGTATCCTGCTGACTGTAGCCGGTTTGGTGTTGAGTATGATCGACAACATTGTTTTTGACTATCAGTTGCACACCGAAGAAGCCGTCAAGGCAGTGCTGAAAGCTTTCTTCATTGTCTCCTTGTCCATTTTCATTGCCCTGATACTTTCCATCTATCTAAGCAAAAAACTCCTGACATCAACCCGTCTTTCCCAGCTTGTGCTGGACAGCACCCAGCAAACAGATGAAGGATATATAGGGGTTGATATGGAAATGAAGAGTCTGGTGGGCAAAACAGGAGTCGCCAGTACGGTACTCCGGCCAGGTGGAAAGGTGGAGGTTGACGGGGAAATCTATGATGCCCGTGCAGAAGTTGGATTTATTGACAAAGGCGAAAAGGTAAAAGTGATTCAGTACGGTACCAGCCAGTTGGTGGTTATAAAGGAAGAGGAGAGCTGAGAACTGGGATCTGAGAACTGGGAACTGGGAACTGAGAACTGAGCACTGAGCGCTGTCTTCTCCCTTTCTTCTCTTCCTGTCTTCTCGTCTTCTCGTCCTGTCGTGCCGTCGTTCTTTCATGCCTCTAATTGACCCACGCCACGGCGTGGCTCTACAAATGTCTTTCAATTCGTCTTCCTGTTTTTGCTCACAACTCGTCACTCACTTCCGTCGTTCCATCGCGCCTTCATTCCATCGCTCTCTCGTTCCATCGTGCTGTCGTGCCGTCGTTCCATCGTGCCGTCGTTCTTTCGTGCCCTCGTGCCGTCGTACAATCGTTCCCCAATCTCTGACAATACGGCAGAGGCAACCGATTATTATGAATATTGGTTTTCCGGTAGGGGAATCATTAAAAAGTTATAACTTTGAGCGCTTAAAGTATTGATTATGGAGCAAGCCTTACAGGTATTGGATGAAGTCAGACTGAATTTCAGTCCTTCGGGCCTTTTGGTTCTTAATATCTCCCTGGCCTTCATTATGTTTGGTGTGGCTCTTGAAATCAATACGGAGAATTTTAAAAAGATACTAAAGCACCCCAAATCGGCTGTCATTGGTTTCCTCTCCCAGTTTTTGATCCTGCCGGCGCTCACCTTTCTGTTGGTTTTGCTTATACAGCCTACAGCTAGTGTGGCTTTGGGTATGCTGCTGGTGGCATCGTGTCCCGGGGGCAATATTTCCAACTTCATTTCGCATCTAGCCCGGGGAAATACAGCCCTTTCGGTTACGCTTACCGGTTTTGCCACGCTCGGCTCTATTTTTCTCACTCCTTTGAATTTTGCCTTCTGGGGAGGCCTCTACGAAAAGGCTTCGAATCTGATTATGCCCATTGAGATTGATCCCTGGCATATGTTGCAAACGGTTGTTATTTTGCTGGGCATTCCCATGGTGCTTGGGGTACTTTTTTCAAGGAAATTTCCGGAAACAACCCGGCGCATTGTCAGGCCCATTAAGATCATGTCTATAATTATTTTCGCAGGGTTTGTAGTTGTGGCTTTATCCAATAACTTCAGCTATTTTATTGAATACATTCATCTGATATTTCTTATTGTTCTGGCGCATAACGGTCTGGCTTTGGTGGCAGGCTTTTCGATAGGCACGGCATTTAACCTTCCCCGAATTGACAGACGGTCTGTTACCATAGAAACGGGTATTCAAAATTCCGGTCTGGCGCTCGTGTTGATATTCAATCCAAATATTTTCGGCGGCCTGGGAGGTATGGCTTTTATTGCTGCCTGGTGGGGAATATGGCATATTATTGCTGGTATGGTTATCGCTGGGATTTGGTCAAGAAAACCGCTTCAAAAGAGAGATAATTCATTGGTATGGCAGAGAAAAGGGGTATGACACCACAGCGCAACATTGAAAAACGGGATCCGGGATATGCATTGTTGAAATCATACGTTGAAACCGTATTTCGTTTATATTTCCGAAAGATTTATGTGCAAAACAAGCACAGGATCCCGGATGATGCACCGGTGATCTTTGCCCCCAATCATCAAAATGCCCTGATGGATGCATTGGCTGTACTTTATTCGATTTCCGGCCAGCCGGTATTTCTTGCCCGTGCCGATATCTTTAAAAATAAAGTGATCGCTTCCATACTGGGTTTTTTAAAGCTAATGCCCGTATATCGCATTCGCGACGGTTATACCAGCCTGCAGAACAACGAAAGGGTTCTGAATAAGGTGAGTGAAGTTTTATTTGCTAAAGGCGCTCTTGTGATCTTTCCTGAGGGGAATCACGGAGATAGAAAAGCACTCCGCCCCCTGAAAAAAGGAATTTGCCGGATGGCCCTACAGGCAGAGGAAAAAAACAATTTCCGTCTGGGGCTTTACATAGTACCTGTGGGATTGGATTATGAGAATTATTATAAGTTTCACAAATCCTTGCTGGTCAACTTTGGAGAACCTATTCCAGTTGAATCTTTTCAGGATGAATACCTTCAAAATTCCTCCAGGGCTTATAATTCTCTAAAGAACCGGATTGCAGAGGAATTAAAGAAGGTAATGATTCATATAGGTGAAGTGCATCGGTATCATCTTATTGACCACTTACGGGAGATTTACAGGAAAAGGATGAAGGAGCAGATGAATCTCCCTGATTTGAGTCATCCGCAGAAGTTCAAAGCCGACAGGAGGCTGGTTGGTATTTGTGAAAGTAAGATACAAGAGGAGCCTCATGAAGGTGAAGCGCTTGGCAGAAAAGTGAGGAAATTTCAGAAACACCTGCACCGGCTGAATTTTCGCCCCTGGTTGTTTGAGCGGCAAACGTTTTCCATGCCGCTACTGCTTGTAACTTCTTCTCTTTTTGTACTGTTTTTGCCTTTGTTTTTTTATGGCTTGGTCAACAATGCCCTTCCGTTTTTTCTTCCCGGCCTGGCCAACCGGAATGTAAAAGATCCTCAGTTTTATAGCTCCATTCGCTTTGGGTTGGCCCTTATTTTGTTTCCCCTGTTTTATTTGGTTCAGCTTGTGGTTTTCAGTCAGTTTGTTGACAATGGATGGTGGAGACTCGCTTACCTGGTAAGTCTGCCTTTAACAGGTTATGCCGCATATCAGTATTACCGCCTGCTGAAAAGGTGGTGGCTTAAGGTCCGTTATGAGCTGTTCAGGATGAAAAAACCGGAGCGGTTTAATATGCTCCGTAAGCTCCGTGAGGAAATAATACGAACTGTTGACCGGTGGGTGGAAGAGCGCGTAGGGTCTAATGCCTAGGGCAAAGCGTTCAGGGTTTGGAGCATGGAGCGTGGAGCAGGAAATATCTTTCGGGTCTCGGGTTGGCTGTAGCTAAAGTTGGTGCCTGTAGCTTGATTTACTTGTTGACTCATAGCTATTAATTTCTTTTTCATTCCATCGTTCTTTCGTACCGTCGTGCCGTCGTGCCGTCGTGCCCTCGTGCCCTCGTGCCGTCGTGATTTTTTTTATTTTGATAATTACCTCAGGAAAGAAAGGTCTGCATGTTGCGCTCCATGAATGGTTTTTGCCTCATTCAAAGCTCTCAGATGGAGCGCTGTAGAATC